>JAJYIC010000389.1 GCA_021790295.1 Pseudomonadota bacterium
GGACGACGATCGAGCGGCCTTCGGGGGTTTCGTCGGAAAGCGAAGCAAGCTGCGCCGCATCGGCCAACTCGCGCGCGTCGAGCCCCGGAAGCGGGAGAAACTGGGTCGCCTGGCGGTTGCCCAAGGTGATGGTGCCGGTCTTGTCGAGAAGGAGCGTATCGACATCGCCCGCCGCTTCGACGGCGCGCCCCGAGGTGGCAAGCACATTGAAGCGCACGAGGCGGTCCATGCCGGCAATCCCGATCGCCGACAACAGGGCGCCGATCGTCGTCGGGATAAGGCACACGAAAAGCGCCACCAGGACGACGATGCTTTGTCTGCCGCCGGCATAAGAGACAAAGCTCGGAATGGTGGCGACGGCGAAAAGAAAGATGATTGTCAGGCCGGCGAGAAGGATGTTGAGGGCGATCTCGTTCGGAGTCTTGCGCCGCTCCGCCCCTTCGACGAGAGCGATCATGCGGTCGAGGAAGGTGCTTCCCTGAGCGGCGGTGATGCGCACCTTGATGCGGTCGGAAAGGACCTCGGTGCCGCCCGTCACCGCCGAACGGTCGCCGCCGCTTTCGCGGATCACCGGAGCCGACTCGCCGGTGATCGCCGCCTCGTTGACCGAAGCGACGCCGTCGATGACCTCTCCGTCCGAAGGGATCACATCGCCGGCTTCCACGAGAACGACGTCGCCCGGCTTGAGGGAGGTTCCCGGCACCTCTTTCCAGGCCCCTCCATTGCCTTGAAGGAGCTTCCCCATGGTTTCGGTCTTGCTTTTGCGCAAGGCCGCGGCCTGGGCCTTGCCGCGGCCTTCCGCGACGGCTTCGGCAAAGTTGGCGAAGACCACCGTAAACCACAGCCAGAGGTTGATCTGGAAGGAAAAGCCGGCCCCTTCGCCGCCGGTAAGGAGATCGCGAAAGAAGAGGAGCGTCGTCAGGCCGGCGACCACTTCGACCGCGAACATCACGGGATTGCGGATCATCACCCGCGGATCGAGCTTTCTCAAAGCCTCGGCCAGGGCCGGCCCGAGGATCTTCGGATCCGAAAGCCTGACGGCCGGCATTCGCTTGCGGGTATGGGAGAGCGCCATGCGCGGATCTCTCGATCAATAAAGGATGCCGGCGGTCATCGCGAAATGCTCGGCGAGAGGACCGAGAGAGAGCGCCGGAAAGTAGACGAGGCCGCCGGTGATGAGGATGATGGCGATGAGAAGAGCGACAAACATCCCGCCGTCGGTCGGGAAGGTTCCGGCAGAAGCGGGGACGGTCTTTTTTGCGGCAACCGAACCGGCGATCGCCAAAACCGGCACGATCACGAGAAAGCGGCCGATGAGCATGGCGACGCCAAGGGTCGTATCGTAAAAGGGCGTATTCGCCGAAAGCCCCGCAAAAGCGCTGCCGTTGTTGCCCGTGGCCGAGGTGAAGGCATAAAGAATTTCGCTAAAGCCGTGCGGCCCGGAGTTGAGGGGTCCGGCAAGGCCGGCGGGAGCCACCGTCGCGAGCGCCGTAAAACCGAGGATCGACAAAGGCAGCACGAGAAGGGCGAGCATCGCCATCTTCACCTCTTTCGCCTCGATCTTTTTGCCGAGATATTCGGGTGTTCGTCCGACCATGAGGCCGGCGATGAAGACGGCAAGAATGGCGAAAAGGACCATCCCGTAAAGCCCGGAGCCGACGCCGCCAAAAATGACCTCGCCGAGCATGATGTTGACCATGGGCACCATGCCGGCGAGTGGCAGAAGGCTGTCGTGCATGGTGTTGACGGCGCCGTCGGCGGTGGCCGTAGTTGCGGCGGCGAAAAGGGCGGACTCTGCGATGCCAAAGCGCACCTCCTTGCCTTCCATATTGCCCCCCGCCTGCAAGGCCGAAGGCCTCTCATCGATGTGGAACGCGGCAAAGGCCGGGTTGCCCTTGGCTTCGACCGAATAGACGATGGCAACGCCGGAGAGAAAAAGGATCGCCATCGCCCCGAAAAGCGCCCAACCCTGGCGTTCGTTGCCGACCATGCGGCCGAAGACATTGGTCAGCGCCGCGCTGATCGCGAGCATCAGGACAAGTTCGAGGAGATTGCTGAGCGCCGTCGGATTTTCGTAAGGATGGGCGGAATTGGCGTTGAAAAAGCCGCCGCCGTTGGTGCCGAAAAGCTTGATCGCCTCCTGCGAGGCGACAGGCCCTTGCGCGATCACCTGCCGTCCCCCTTCGAGGGTCGAAGATTCGACATAAGCGTTGAGGTTTTGCGGAACCCCCTGCCACACCAGGAAAAGAGCGGCAACGACGGCAACCGGAAGCAGGATGTAAAGGGTGGCCCGCGTCAGATCGACCCAGAAATTGCCGATCCCTTGGGCCGAGCGCCGCGCGAAGCCGCGTATGAGCGCCACGGCAAGCGCGAGCCCGCTCGCCGCCGAGACGAAATTGTGGACCGTGAGCCCGGCCATCTGCGTCAGATAGCTCATCGTCGTTTCGGGCACGTAGGATTGCCAATTGGTGTTGGTGAGAAAGCTCACTGCGGTGTTGAAAGCGGTATCGGGCGCAACCGCACCGAGCTTTTGCGGGTTGAAAGGGAGAAATCCCTGAAGGCGTTGCAGGGCATAAAGCGAGAGGAAACCCGCGATGGCGAACAACAGCATCGACGCCGCATAAATCGTCCAATGCTGCTCCTCTTTCTCGTCGACGCCGCAGAGCCGATAAAGGGCGCGTTCGAGAGGCCGCAGGACGGGGG
>JAJYIC010000390.1 GCA_021790295.1 Pseudomonadota bacterium
CCCCCGAAGGCTCGATCCTCAACGCCCCCTATCCTGCCGCGGTCTACGCGCGAAGCACCATCGGCCAGATGCTTCCCGACGTCGTTTTCGGCTGTTTCGATCGCCTTCTTCCGGGGAGGGTTCCGGCCGAAGGAACCTCCTGCCTTTGGAACATCAGGCTCGGCGTCGGACACGGGATCAGCGCGCGTCCATCCCGCCAAGGCTTCAAGGCGACGAGCTTTCAGGTGACGAGCTTTCATTCCGGAGGAACCGGGGCGCGCCCTACAAAAGACGGGCTTTCGGCCACGCCTTTTCCGAGCGGGGTCAAAAACGTGCCCGTCGAGATCACCGAGGCGATCACCCCGATCGTCGTCTGGCGCAAGGAATACCGGATCGATTCCGGTGGGCCCGGCCTGTGGCGCGGCGGCCTCGGCCAGGTGATGGAAATCGGCAATCGCGAGCCTGCGGGTTTTGCCCTCTTTGCCTCTTTCGACCGCACGATCTTTGCGCCGCGAGGACGTGGCGGCGGAGGGCCCGGCGCCCTCGGCCGCGTGCGCCTTCTTTCGGGCGCCCTTCTCAACCCGAAAGGGCGCCAGAGCGTGCCCGAAGGCGACGTCCTCATCGTCGAGATGCCGGGCGGGGGCGGCTACGGCGATCCCAAAGCGCGCGACCCCGCCCTTGTCGCCTCCGAGGTCGCGGCGGGCCTGGTTTCGCGGCAAGAGGCAGAACGCCAATACGCTGTCGCACTCGATGCGGAAGGGCGCGTCGATCACAAAGGAACAGAGGAAAGGCGGCGAGGATCTCAATGAAAGAAAGCGCAAACGGGCGCCGGTATCGGCCGGATACGCTCCTCACCCATCTCGGCCGCCGGCCGCAAGCGCAGATGGGAGCGGTCAACCCTCCCGTCTATCACGCCTCGACCATCCTGTCGGCGAACATGGCCGAATGGGAAGAGAAGCGCGACCCGAAAAAGCGCTTCGACATCGTCCGTTACGGGCTTCTCGGCACGCCGACGACTTTTGCCCTCGAAGAGGCTCTCGCCGGGCTCGAAGGAGGGTATCGGGCGATGCTTCTGCCGTCCGGCCTCGCGGCCATCACGGCCCCATTGCAGGCCCTCCTTGCGGCGGGCGACCATCTTTTGATGGTCGATAGCTGCTACGGCCCGACGCGGACCTTTTGCGACCATGTCTTGCGGCGTTGCGGGGTCGAGACGACCTATTACGACCCTCTCCTCGGCGAAGGCATCGCCCGCTTGATCCGGCCCAACACACGGGTCGTCTTTGTCGAATCGCCCGGGTCCCTGACCTTCGAGGTCCAGGATGTCCCGGCTATTGCGAGAGAGGCGCATAAGCTTGGCGCCCGGGTTCTGATGGACAACACCTGGGGGACGCCCCTTTTCTTCCCCTCTTTTGCCCGCGGCGTCGATGTCTCGATCCATGCCGGGACCAAATATATCGCCGGCCATTCCGATCTTCTTCTCGGCGCCGTCATTACGAACGAAGAGACCTTCCTTCCGGTTCGCAGCATGGCCGCCGATCTCGGCCATTGCGCCGGGCCCGACGACGCGTATATGGCGCTGAGGGGCCTCAGGACCTTGAGCGTGCGCCTCGAACGGCACCAGAGAAACGGGCTCAAAGTTGCGCTTTGGCTGCAAGGGCGGCCCGAGGTCCAGCGCGTCCTTTATCCCGCGCTTCCCGAAGACCCGGGCCACGCCCTTTGGCAACGGGATTTTCTCGGCGCCACGAGCCTTTTCGGCATGGTCCTAAAGCCGGCCGCGAAAAGGGCCGTCTTTGCGATGATCGACGCTCTCGATCTGTTCGGCATCGGCGCGAGCTGGGGAGGGTTCGAAAGCCTGATCCAGTTCGTCCGCCCGGAAAGGCTGCGTTCGGCGACGCGCTGGTCGGAAGAGGGGCCGACGCTCCGCCTTCACATCGGTCTCGAAGACCCCGAAGACCTGATCGCGGATCTCGAACGCGGTTTCGCGGCTTTGCGGCAGGCGGGTTAGCCTGCCTTTTAGCGGTAGGCCGCGGCGCGCGCCGCCTTGACGACATCCGCGACTTGCGGCACCGCCAAGCGTTCGAGATTGGCGGCATAAGGAAGCGGCACGTCCTTCCCCGAAACTCTGTGCAAAGGCGCATCGAGCCAGTCGAAGCACTCTTCCATGATGCTGGCGGCGATCTCGGCGCCGATCCCGGCAAAGGGCCAGCCTTCCTCGACCGCGACGATGCGGTTGGTCTTTTTGACCGAAAGGGCGAGGGTTTCGATGTCGAGAGGGCGAAGGCTGCGCAGGTCGACGACCTCGGCCGAGATCCCCTCTTTTTCGAGCTCTTGCGCGGCTTCGAGCGCGATCCTTACCATCCGCGAAAAGGCGGCAATGGTGACGTCTTGCCCAACGCGGGCGATCCGCGCCTTGCCGATCGGGACGAGGAATTCGGGATCGAGGGGTACCGGAAAGCTTTCTCCGTAAACGAGTTCATGTTCGAGAAAGACGACCGGGTTGGGATCGCGTATCGCCGATTTCAATAGGCCTTTGTGATCGGCGCCGGTGTAAGGGGCGACGAGCTTCAACCCGGGGCAGTGCGCATACCAGCTCGCATAGCATTGCGAATGCTGGGCTGCGACCCGTGCGGCAATCCCGTTCGGTCCGCGAAAGACGATCGGGCAATGCATCTGGCCCCCCGACATATAACGGGTTTTGGCGGCCGAATTGACGATCTGAT
>JAJYIC010000391.1 GCA_021790295.1 Pseudomonadota bacterium
CGTCGCTTGCGGCCCTGAAGGGCTACCCGCGGGGATCATCGCCGCGCGTCTCGGCGTCCATCCCTCTTCGCTTTCCTTTCACTTGGCGCAGCTTGCCCATGCCGGGCTCGTCAGGCAAAGGCGTTCGAGCCGGCAGCTCATCTATTCCGCCGAATACGGGGCCATGAACGCCCTGATTTCCTACCTGACCGAGAATTGCTGCGGCCGAAAGGGGAGCCTCTGCGCGCCCCTTTGCGAGCCCGGCGACGCCCTTGCCGATGACGAGGCCGCCGCGTGAAAAGAGAGGGAAGAATGGACGAGAGCGAAAGGAAGGAAAGGGTGCGCGCCCGTTACGCCGCGATCGCCGCCGCGCAAGGGTGCTGCGCGGGAGAGGCGCATTCATGCTGCGGCCCCTCTCTGGCCCACGGCAAAGCGCGGCGCATGGGCTATTCCGAAAAGGAGCTCGCCGCTGTCTCCGAAGGAGCGAATCTGGGGCTCGGTTGCGGCAATCCGGGAGCGGCCGCTCGTCTCAAAGCCGGCGAGGTCGTCGTCGATCTGGGCAGCGGCGCCGGTTTCGATTGCCTTCTCGCCGCCCGCGCGGTCGGGCAAGAAGGCCGGGTGATCGGCGTCGAGATGACCCACGAGATGCTGAAAAGGGCGCGCGAGAACGCCGCGACGATCGGGGCGCGCAATGTTGAATTCCGCCTCGGCGAACTCGAACACCTTCCCCTTGCCGACAATTGTGCCGATGTCGCCATCTCCAATTGCGTCATCAACCTCGTCCCCGACAAGATTCAGGTGTTCCGCGAGGCCTTCCGCGTCTTGAAGCCGGGCGGTCGCCTTGCCCTTTGCGATGTCGTCGCGACGAGGCCTCTTCCACCCGAACTCAAGGCCGATCCGGAACTCCTTTGCGGCTGCGTTGCCGGGGCGGCGAGCGTCGAGGAGCTGGAAAGCGCGATGACTGAGGCGGGTTTTGCCGAGATACGCATCGCCCTCGAACCTGAAAGCCGCGCCCTCATCGCCGGCTGGGCGCCCGGACGCGGGATCGAGGATCATCTCGCCTCTGCGGTCATCGAAGGCCTCAAACCCACCCTCTCTTAGCCTTCGCTTCTCTTCATGCAAAGCCGCGGGAGTTCGGGACGTGAGTGGAAAGGCGTTGAACGTCCTTTTTCTTTGCGCCGGCAACTCGGCGCGAAGCATTCTTGCCGAGGTTCTGCTCGAGCATTGGGGCAAAGGGCGGTTCAAGGCCTATAGCGCCGGCAGTTCCCCCAAAGGCAGGGTCCACCCATTGGCTCTCGCTTTACTCGAAGAGCGCGGCCTGCCGATGCAAGGGCTTTCCAGCAAGAGTTGGGAGGAATTCGCGCGTCCCGGCGCGCCGCAGTTGGATTTCCTTGTCACCCTTTGCGACGAGGCGGCGGGAGAGGTCTGCCCGATCTGGCCCGGCAAACCCGTTTGCGCGCATTGGGGTTTGCGCGATCCGGCCGCTGCCCGCGGCACCGAAGAGGAGCGAAAAGAGGCTTTCCGCGAGGCGTTCCAACAGATCGAAGAGCGCATCCGCGCGTTTATCGCGCTTGCGAGCGAGACTCGCGATCCGCAGGCTTTGGAGCCACGCGCCAAGGTGATCGGCCGAGGAGTTGGCGAGGGGGCAACGTGAGTTCCGTTTGCGCGCAAACGCCGCGCCCTGCGGCGCCGGCGCTCGGTACGTTCGGGCGCTATCTGACGATCTGGGTCGCCCTTTGCATCCTCGCCGGGATCGGGCTCGGCCGGCTCGCGCCCGCGCCCTTTCGTGTGCTTGGCCGGATGACGGTGGCCGAGGTCAACATCCCGGTCGCCGTCCTCATCTGGCTGATGATCGTGCCGATGCTTTTAAAGGTGGATTTTGGCGCGCTGCACCGCGTCGCCGAAGAGTGGCGCGGGGTCGCCGTCACGCTCGCCGTCAACTGGCTCGTCAAGCCCTTTACCATGGCCGCTCTCGCCTGGTTTTTTATCGGCTGGCTGTTCCGCAGCCTGCTTCCGTCGGGACAAATCGAAAGCTATGTCGCCGGGCTTATCATCCTCGCGGCGGCTCCCTGCACGGCGATGGTTTTCGTATGGTCGAACCTCTCGGGCGGCGAGCCCAATTTCACTCTGAGCCAAGTCGCCCTCAACGATACGATCATGATCTTTGCCTTTGCGCCGGTCGTCGGCCTTCTCCTCGGCTTGTCGTCGATAACGGTACCGTGGCAGACGCTTTTCCTTTCGGTTGCGCTTTATATCCTGGTCCCGGTGATCGCGGCGCAAACCTGGCGGCGGCGCCTGTTGGCAAGTGGCGGAGAGGCGGCTTTTAGAGGCACCCTGCGGCGTCTGCAGCCGCTTTCCCTGGCCGCGCTTCTCGCCACCCTCGTTCTTCTCTTCGGCTTCCAGGGAGAAGAGATCGTGCGCCAGCCCCTCGTCATCGCGTTGCTGGCCACGCCGATCCTCGTCCAGGTCTATCTCAATGCGGGGATCGCTTATGCTTTGAACCGCGCTTTCGCCGTCCCGCATGCTGTCGCCTGCCCTTCGGCATTGATCGGCGCCTCCAATTTTTTCGAACTCGCCGTGGCGACGGCGATCTCGCTTTTCGGCTTCGCTTCGGGCGCGGCTTTGGCGACCGTTGTCGGCGTTCTCGTCGAGGTTCCGGTCATGCTTTCGGTGGTGGGTATCGTCATGAGAACGCGCGGATGGTATGAGCGCCGCGC
>JAJYIC010000030.1 GCA_021790295.1 Pseudomonadota bacterium
GGCGATAGGAGGCTTTCGAAAGCCGCAAGGTCGAGTCCGCCATCTTTCTCGATCGGCGCGGCGAGCAGGCGGATGCCGATGCGGTCGCGCAAAAGCTGCCAGGGGACGATGTTCGAGTGATGTTCGAGTTCGCTGATCAGGACCTCGTCTCCGGCCCGCAAAAACCGCGCGCCCCAGCTTTGCGCGACAAGGTTGATGGCTTCCGTGGCGTTGCGCAGGAAGACGATCTCGCGCGGGTCGGCGGCGCCGAGAAAGGCTCGAACCCTCTCCCGCGCCTCTTCGTAACGCTCGGTTGCGCGTTCGGAAAGGCGGTAGACGCCGCGATGAACATTGGCGTATTCCGCGCGGTAGAACTCGGCGAGGCCGTCGATGACGCTCGCCGGTTTTTGCGCGCTCGCGCCGCTGTCGAGAAAGACGAGCCCCGGATTGTTGGCGAAGATCGGGAACTGGCGGCGCAGAAGGGCAGGGGTGAACGCAAGAGTCTTCTCGGCCAGGGAAGACCCGCCGACGCGCGTCATGGTTCCTCCTCCAGGGTTGCGAGGCGGCGGGAAAGGCGCGAGGAGAGATGCCGGGCGAGAGGAGTCGTCGCCTCTGCCAGCACGTCGCGCAAAAAGGCTTCGATCAAAAGCCCACGCGCCTCTCTTTGCGGAAGGCCGCGGCTGCGACAATAGAATATCTGGGCTTCGTCGAGATCGCCCACGGCGGCGCCGTGGCTGCATTTGACGTCGTCGGCAAAGATTTCGAGTTCGGGCTTGGCGTCGACGGCGGCGCGCGGAGAGAGAAGGAGATTTTGGCTCAATTGATGGGCGTCGACCTTTTGCGCTCCGGGGTGAACGGTGATGCGCCCCTGGAAGGCGCCGTGGGCGCGCCCCGAGGCGGCGATCTTGACGAGTTCGCGCGTCTCCCCTTCGGCCGCGTGATGCTCGACCGCGCTGACGATGTTCGCTTCCTGCCGGCCGGAAAGGAGCGCGGCGGCGTTCAAAACCGAACGCGCGCCCCTTCCTTCGCTTATGACGTTGGTCTCTTGCCGCAGGGTGCGGCCGCGCAAAAGGATGGCGCAACTCGAAAAGCGCGCGGCCTCGCCGAGAACTGCCTCCGTTTCGTCGAAATGGATCGCGTTCTCGCCTTCTTCGAGGATCAGAAAGCGGGAAAGCTCGGCCGAAGGGGCAAGCGCGATATCGACCCGGTCGTTACGCCAATAGCGCCCTTCTCCGATAAAGCTTTCGCACAGGGTGGCGCGGCTTTCCTCGCCAAGGAGGACGAGGCTTCGGGTATGAAGAGAGAGGCTCGCGGCCGCGGCGACGAGATGGACGATCTCGATCGGCTGGTCGAGGATGGTTCCGGGCGCGATTTCGAGGAAAAAACCGTCGCGGAAAAAGGCGGCGTTGAGCGCGGCGAAAGGCCCGCTTGGGGCCTTGAGGCGGGGGCGCAGGAGCGTTTCGGAACGCGCCGCCGCAGAGATCGAGCCGAGGCGCACCCCCTCCGGAAGTTCGCCCTGAGAGGAAAGCGCGGGATCGAAACGGCCGTCGCGGAGAACGAAGAGGAGGCCCTTCTTTTCGACCCTCGCCTCTTCGAGACGCGCAAGAAGAGCGCCCTGAAACGCGCCGGCGGCGGCGAGCGCCTGCGGCGCCTCCGCGAGAGGGAAAAGCGGGTTCTTCGCCAAAGGTTCGAGATCGATAGAGCGCCAGGACTCGTTTTTGCGGCTGGGGAACCCTTCCTCGGCAAAACGCGCGAGGCTTTCTTCGCGCTCGCGCCAAAGCCAGAAAGGCTCGCCCTCAGGCAGGACAAAGGCGTCGAGATACGGTTGCACTTCGGGCTTTGCCGCGAGCGCCGAGACCCGCCCCGCCGCTCTCCCGCTCATGTCCCCTCGCCGAGAAAGGCGTAACCGTGCCGTTCGAGTTCCGCGGCCAGTTCCCTGCCGCCGCTTTCGACGATTCGTCCGGCGTTCAAGACATGCACGTGATCCGGCGCCAACTGTTCGAGAAGGCGCTCGTAATGGGTGATGAGGACGATCGCCCGGTCGGGTGCGCGCAGGCTTTCGACCCCTTTCGCAACCGCTTTCAAGGCGTCGATGTCGAGACCGCTGTCGACCTCGTCGAGCACCGCAAGGCGCGGTTCGAGGATTGCCATCTGCAGGATCTCATTGCGCTTTTTCTCCCCTCCCGAAAACCCGGCGTTGAGCGCGCGGTGGAGAAGAGCCTCGTCCATGTCGAGAAGCGCCAATTTCTTTTTGACCGCCCGCAAAAACTCTCCGGCGTCGATCTCGCTTTCTCCGTGGCGGCGGCGCTGCGCGTTGAGGGCGGCGCGCAGGAAGACCATGTTGTTCACTCCCGGGATTTCGACCGGGTACTGGAAGGCGAGGAAAAGCCCTTCCGCAGCCCGCTCTTCTGGCGCCATCGAGAGCAGGTCGCGGCCGCGGTAAAAGACCCGCCCGGCCTCGACGCGATAGCCTTCGCGTCCGGCGAGAACCGCGGCAAGGGTCGATTTTCCCGAACCGTTCGGCCCCATGATCGCGTGCACTTCGCCTTCGTGTACGCGCAAATTGATCCCGCGCAGGATCTCGCGGCCGTCGGCAAGGGAGGCGTGAAGATCCTCGACCGCGAGCAAAGGAAGACCCATCGCCAACGCTCCCCTTTTCAGCCGACGCTGCCTTCGAGGCTCACGGCAAGCAGCTTTTGCGCCTCGACCGCGAATTCCATCGGCAGCTCTTTCAAGACTTCCTTGCAAAAGCCGTTGACGATGAGAGAAAGCGCGTCTTCTTCGCCAAGCCCCCTCTGCCGACAGTAGAAAAGCTGGTCCTCGCTGATCTTGCCGGTTGTCGCTTCGTGCTCGACGCGGGCGGAAGGGTTTCGCGTTTCGATATAAGGCACCGTATGGGCGCCGCAGCGATCGCCGATGAGAAGGGAGTCGCAACGGGTATGATTGCGCGCTCCCTCGGCGCGCGGCAGGACCCTGACGAGGCCGCGATAGGTGTTCTGGCCGCGCCCTGCCGAGATGCCTTTGGCGAGGATGGTCGAACGGGTCTCCTTGCCGATATGGATCATCTTGGTCCCGGTATCGGCCTGCTGGCAGTTGTTGGTGATCGCCACGGAATAGAATTCGCCGATCGAACGATCGCCTTCGAGGATGCAGCTCGGATATTTCCAGGTGATGGCCGAGCCGGTTTCGACCTGAGTCCAGGAAATCTTGGAGCGGGCGCCGCGGCAATGGCCGCGTTTGGTGACGAAGTTGTAGATGCCGCCCTTTCCCTCGGCGTCGCCCGGATACCAGTTCTGCACGGTCGAATATTTGATCGCCGCGTCTTCCTCTGCGACGAGTTCGACGACCGCGGCGTGAAGCTGGTTCTCGTCGCGTTGCGGCGCCGTGCAGCCTTCGAGATAGCTGACGGCGGCGCCTTTGTCGGCGACGATGAGCGTGCGTTCGAACTGGCCGGTTTTGGCCGCATTGATGCGGAAATAGGTGGAAAGCTCCAAAGGACAGCGCACGCCCGGCGGGATATAGGCAAAGGTGCCGTCGCTAAAGACGGCCGAATTGAGGGCGGCAAAAAAGTTGTCGCCTTGCGGCACGACCGAGCCCAGATAACGGCGCACGAGATCGGGGTGTTCGCGCACCGCCTCGCCGATCGAACAGAAGATGATGCCGAGCTTTGCCAGCTCTTCCTTGAAGGTCGTCGCGACGGAGACGCTGTCGAACACGGCGTCGACCGCCACTCCTGCGAGAACTTCCCGTTCTTTCAAAGGGATGCCGAGCTTTTCATAGGTCCGCAAAAGCTCGGGATCGACCTCGTCCAAAGACTGCGGTGCGGTCTTTTGTTTCGGCGCCGAATAATAGCTGATCGCCTGATAATCGATCGGCGCGAGGCGCAGTTTCGCCCAGTTCGGAGGGGTCATCTGGCGCCAGGCGGCAAGCGCCGAAAGGCGCCACTCCAAAAGCCAGGAAGGCTCCCCCTTTTTCCCCGAAATGAAACGAACGGTCTCCTCGCCGAGCCCTGGAGGCGCGCTTTCCGCCTCGATCTCGGTGACAAAGCCGTATTTGTAGCCCTCTTCGGCCAGAAAGCGCACGGTCTCGCGGCTGTCGAGTGGAAGGGTCATGGCGTTACTCCGGGTTCCGCGATCTTCTCTCGTCGCGCCGGGGTGAACCGCCCCTTCCCTGGGGGCGCAAATGTATAAGGGGTCACCATTTCCTCGAGCGCAATCGCCGCCAAAGCCTTCGCCACGGCATTGTTGATCGCCGCCCAATGCGGGCGCGTCGGGCAATAATTGGTGCGCGCGCAGTCTTCGACGTGGACCGAGCATTGGGTGAGGCCGATATTGCCGTCGATGGCGGCCACGACCTCGGAGAGAGAGATGGCGGCCGGATCGCGCGCGAGGCGGTAACCGCCGGCGACGCCTCTTGTCGACGAAACCAGGCCGGCGCGCGCCAAGGCCTTGAGAAGCTTGGCGACGGTTGCCCGCGGCAGTTGCGTCGCCGCGGCGACGGCCGACGCCGTCGCCTGCCGCTCTCGGTCGGCGGCAAGGCAGGTGGCGACGATAACGCCGTAATCGGCAAGTCTCGAAAGGATGATCATCGTTCTCCCGCGCGGCGGGGATCGAGGCTGCGACAAATTGGACCGAATTGGTCCGCTATAGGGGGCTATATGGCGAGCCGGGCCCGGCCGTCAACCCTCATCTCTTTTCGCTTTTGCCATGCTGTTTTGCCGTGCCATGCGGTTTTCCTTTGGCCCACTCGACCCGGCGCTCGCGCGCAACTGGCGCGGCGCCAACCTGCTTTCGGCGTTTGCCTGCGGCGCTTGCCGGGCTTTGCCCCCGATACCACTTGAAAGGCGTTGTCGGTCATGGCTTTCGGCCCCCTTTGCCGCGGCTCGAATTGGGGTAGTTCAGGTTGGGCCGCAAGGCTCGGGCAAAGCGCTGACCGGCCTATGGGCCGCCCTCCCGCGGGAAGACGAGATGAAGATCCTTGTCGTCGAAGACGACCGCGAAACCGCCTCTTATCTGGCGAAAGGGCTGTGCGAAAGCGGCTATACGGTCGATCGTTCGGGCGACGGGCGCGAAGGGCTTTATCTCGCGACGTCGGGGGGCTATGGCGCGCTCGTCGTCGACCGCATGTTGCCGAGCATGGACGGCCTTGCCTTGATCGGGGCTTTGCGCGCCGCCAATATTCGCACTCCGGCGCTCATCCTGAGCGCTCTCGGCAGCGTCGACGACCGGGTCAAAGGGTTGCGCGCGGGGGGCGACGATTATCTTGTCAAGCCCTTTGCCTTTAGCGAGCTATTGGCCCGGATCGAGGCGCTGTTGCGGCGCGGCGCGGCGGCGCCGGCGACGACGGGGTTGAAGCTCGCCGATCTCGAACTCGATCTTTTGACGCGAAACGTCAAGCGCGCCGGCAAATCGCTCGATCTCCTCCCGCGCGAGTTTCAGATCCTCGAATATCTTCTGCGCAATTCCGGGCATGTGGTGACCCGGACGATGCTTCTCGAACATGTGTGGGACTACCATTTCGATCCTCAGACGAATGTTATCGATGTGCATGTGAGCCGCCTGCGCCAGAAGATCGACAAAGGTTTCGAACGGCCGCTTTTGCACACCGTGCGCGGGGCGGGATATTGCCTGCGCGCTTCCGAATGACTCCGATCTGATGCGAAAGCTCCCGTGACGCAGCCCCTGTCCAGTGTGAGAAATGCGGGTTAGGACTTTTCTTCCGGCTTCACCGACCGCGCGGCCCTATTCCGCCGGCCCGCGCCGGCTCGTGCGGACCCATGCCTTCCGCCTTGCCGCCCTTTATTTTCTTGTTTTTGCCGCATCGGTTTTGGGGGTTCTGCTTTTCGTTTATTGGATGAGCGTCGGCTTTGTCGAAAGGCAGACCAAGGCGACGATCAAGGCCGAGATCACCGGGCTTGCCGAGCAGTACGAAGAGCGCGGACTGTCGGGTCTCGTCCAGACCGTCGCCGCGCGCAGCGCCGGAAACCGGGGCGACGCCAATCTTTATCTCGTCACCGATCCCAAAGGCAGGCCTCTGGCCGGCAACATCGCGGCCTGGCCGCAAGGCGTTCCCGCCCGTGCGGGCTGGCTTTCCTTTTCGATCGCGGCAAAAGTCAAAGGCCGCACGCTGATCCACCCGGCGCGCGGCGCGATCTTTCTCGTCCCCGGCGGTTATCGCCTTCTCGTCGGGCGCGACGTCAGCGATGCGGCCGCCTTTGGCCATCACGTCACATGGACCCTTTTGTGGGCCGGTCTCGTCGCGCTTTTTGTCGGTCTTTTGGGGGGCGCGGCGATGAGCCGCAACCTTTTGCGCCGGGTCGAAGAAGTCAACCGCACGAGCGAAAGGGTGATGGCCGGCAACCTCTCGCACCGTGTGCCGCAAAGGGGAACGAACGACGAGTTCGACCAGCTTGCCGTCAATCTCAACCGCATGCTCGAACAGATCGAGCGCCTGATGACGGCGATGCGCGAGGTCACGGACAATGTCGCCCACGACCTCAAGACCCCGTTGTCGCGCCTTCGCGCCCGGCTCGAACTCGCCTTGATCGAACCGGAGGAAGGGGAGGGCGAAGCGATTCGTTCGGCGATCGAGGAGGCCGACCGTCTTTTGGCGACCTTTAATGCTCTTCTCGGGATTGCCGAGGCCGAATCGGGCGCGCGCCGGGGAGAAAGCGGCCGTCTCGACCTTTGCGCCGTGGCGCAAGCCGCGGCCGAACTTTACGAGCCGGTGGCCGAAGACAAAGGCTTTCTGCTCTCTCTCGCGGCCGAACCCGGGGTCGCCATCAAAGGCGACCGTCATCTCTTGTCGCAGGCCCTCGCCAACCTCATCGACAACGCCCTCAAATACGCGGGCGGGGGCGAGATCGCGATCCGCGTCGAAAGGCTGGGCGATCGCGCCCACCTCGAGGTGGCCGACCGCGGCCCCGGCATCCCCGAAAGCGAGCGCGAGATCGTCTTCGACCGATTTGTCCGTTTGGAGCCGAGCCGCAGCACGCCGGGAAACGGGCTCGGCCTCAGTCTGGTGCGCGCCGTGGTTCGCCTTCACGAAGGCAGGATCGAACTTGCCGACAACGCTCCGGGCCTCGTCGTCCGCCTCGATTTTCCCGCTCTTCCGCTCGCCTTCGAGCTTCCGACCCGGCCGCTTTTGGGTTTCCCGGTCGGCGCCCAGAGGGCGGCAGGCCGCTGACGGCGCGGGTAGAGGAACCCTGGCGCCGGCCCCAAGGGGGCCCTTTTGGCGCGATCGGAAATCCTATTCTTCGCCTTCGGCCGGCCGTTCGCGTTCTTCGAGACGCCGGGCCGTTTGCGCCATCATGTCTTTGAGCGAACGCGGGTCGAACCCGGCGCTCTTGAGGACAGGCGTCATCATCTCGTCCGCAAGCAACTCGTCGAGGCTCGGTTCATACCGGCAGCACGCGATGTATCCGTCCATCCTACCCCTCCCAAACACCCGATTGTAGGAAGGCTCGCTCAAAAGCGTGTCCGCTTTATGACGATCGCTCGGAAATTTCGCGGCAATTCGGGTATTTGCGTGGGCAGTTTTGCGGCCGCCGCCCTGCGACGCTTTGTCGCCGGTTAGCGTCTTGCACGCCGATCCCGCCGCCTCCTCATGCAAAGATGCGAAAGAGGGGAGCCTCTCGGCTGGCGCTGCTCGTTTGCCTATGCGAGATTGAGAGGGTCCTTTCAACCCGTAACACCCGATCGCCCGCAAATGGGGTGCGGGCGAACGCCTGTGCCATGGAAAGCCGCTCGATAACAAAGAACCGAATGCTGGGCGCAAACGGCGGAGAATTTCGGTGATCGTCGCCGGCGCCTGCCGCGTCGTCGATTTCGTCCGCCACCATGCTGCGGTGATGGCGGCCGTCTTTCTTGCCGCGGCCGCGGTTTCGGGTTTCTACGCCGCGCGGCACCTCGCGATCGACACCGATGTCGAGCGCATGCTGCCGGCAAACCGTCCCTGGCGGCAGCAGGAGATCGCACTCGATCGCGCTTTTCCGCAAAACCGGAACCTTCTCGCGATCGTCATCGACGGCAGGACCCCGGGGCTTGCCGATCGCGCCGCCTCGGCTCTCGCTAAAAGGCTCGCCGCCGAGCCGCACCTGTTCAGGAATGTGCGCCGCCCCGACGGCGGCGCCTTTTTCGAACGAGAAGGGATTCTCTTCGAGCCCGAACAACAGGTCGCGAAGACCGCGCAGGAGCTGATCAAGGCCCAGCCGCTTTTGGGAGAACTCGCTCACGATCCGAGCCTTCGCGGCCTTTTCGATGCGATCGGGCTTTTCGCCCATGAGGCGGAGAAGGGGAGAGTGGAGGCGGCGATGATCGATCCCGCCCTCCTAACCCTCGATCATGTGTCGCAAGGCGTTCTCGCCGGCAAAGGCGCGTTTCTCTCCTGGCAGAGGATGGTCACCGGCAAGGCGCCCGAGGCCCGCGAACTGCGCCGTTTCATCCTCGCCCAGCCGGTTCTCGATTACGCCGCCATCGAACCCGGGGCGCGCGCCGCCGCCGAGGTTCGGGCCTTGGCACAAAAGCTCCGCCTCGAACCCGAAGAGGGCGTGCGCGTGCGCATGACGGGCCCGGTCGCGCTCGACGACCTGCAGCTTGCCAATCTCCACAACGGGGCGATCACGTCGGCTCTGCTGTCGATGGTGCTGGTTTGCCTCATCCTTTTCCTCGCCTTGCGTTCGGTAAAGCTCGTCGCCGCGCTTCTCCTCACGCTGGCCTGCGGTCTTTTGCTGACGGCAGGCTTTGCCGCGATGGCGATCGGTTCGCTCAACCCGATCTCGATCGCCTTTGCCGTACTTTTTGTCGGCCTTGCCGGCGATTTCGGCATTCAGTTCGCCGTGCGGTACAGGAGCGAGCGGTATCGCCTCGGCGATCTCGGCGCCGCGCTTTCGGCGACCGGAGGGTGGGCCTGCGGCGCGCTTCTTCTCGCTGCGGCGGCGACGGCGATCGGTTTCTTCTCCTTTCTGCCCACCGGCTATAAAGGGGTGGTCCAGCTCGGCGTCATCGCCGGAGCCGGGATGATCATCGGCTTTATGCTCAATTTTCTTCTTCTGCCGGCGCTTCTCGCGTTGCTGCGTCCGGCGGGCGAGCCGCAAGCGCTCGGCTTGCGGTGGGCGGAGCCGTTCGACCGCTTTCTTCTTTCCCGCCGGCGAACGGTTCTTTTGGGCGCGCTTTTGCTCGCCGCCTTGGGGCTTGCCGCGCTGCCCCGCCTCAGTTTCGATTTCGATCCTCTCGATCTCCAAAATCCGCATGCCGAGGCGGTGAAAACCCTTTTGGACATGATGCGGGACGGGGTGTCGAGCCCTTACACGGCCGAGGTGATGACCCCTTCGGTCGCCGCGGCAAAAAGCCTTTCGGCGCGGCTTTCGCGGCTGCCGCAAGTGGCAGAGGTGCGGAACATCTGGAGTTTTGTTCCGCAAGGGCAAAAGAAGAAGCTGGCCTCGCTTGCCGATCTCTCGCTTCTCCTCGGGCCGAGCTTGTCGCCGATCTCTCTGCGCGACGCGCCGAGCCCGGCGCAAAGCCTCGCCGCGATCGCCAAAAGCCGCGACGCGCTCGCCCGTCTCGGCGCGAAGGAAGGCGCGGGGAGCCCGGCGAGCCTTTTCGCTCAAACCCTCGACCAGGTCCTCGCGCGCGGCCCCCGCGTCCTGCCCGCGCTGCAAAAGGCGCTGATATCGGGCTTGCCGCACGAGCTTGTTCTTTTGCGCCAGCTTCTCTCGGCAAAGCCGGTCACCCTCGAGAGCTTGCCGCAGGATCTGCGCCGCGATTGGGTCACCCCGGACGGCCGCGCCCGCATCGAGGCGATCCCGCACGGCAATGCGCGCAAACGCAAGGTGTTGCGGCGTTTTGTCAGGGCCGTGCGCAAACTCGCCCCTGAGGCCACGGGATCGGCGGTCACGGTCCAGGAAATCGGGGGACTGGTGACCCGCGCCTTCCTCGAAGCCGGTGCGATCGGCCTTCTCGCGATCGCGGGCCTTCTCGCGATCGTGCTGCGCCGCCTGCGCGACGTCCTCAACGCGATCCTGCCGCTTCTTCTCGCCCTCGTCCTGACGCTCGCGACGACGGCCGCAATCGGCATCCCTCTCAACTACGCCAACATCATCGCCTTGCCTTTGCTTTTCGGCATCGGCGTCGCTTTCGATATTTATTTCGTCATGAATTGGCGCGCCGGCATCTCGGAGCATCTGCAATCGAGCACGGCGCGGGCCGTCGTCTTTAGCGCCTTGACGACGATGAGCGCCTTCGGCAGCCTCGCATTGTCGAGCGATCCGGGGCTTTCGGATATCGGGGAGATGCTCGTCGTCGCGCTCGGTTACACGCTTTTGTCGACGCTAATCATCCTGCCCTCGCTCCTCGGCCCGGCGCCCGCGGCGGCGGGCCGTTCGCTGCCGCAGGAGGGGAGACAGCGCGCCCCGTTGCCGCAAGATCTCCATAGCCTATGAGAGGGAGTGCGCGTTCGCGCAGAAGCCGGCGCGCCTCTCGGCTCAAAAGGGCTTCGAGCTCCTCGCCGCCGCGCCCGCCGGGCCTTGCCCGCGAGGAAGCGCCACCCTTTTCGGCCGCCGGGTGGAAATAGATCTCGCTCGTCCCCTCCGGCAGATGCGAGAGAAGGGCGAGGAGGCGCTCTTCGACCATCGCGCCCGTCCAGGCAAGGCCGAAAAGATGGTCGTTGGTGAAAAGCCCCGCGCGCCTCAAACGTGCTCTCAGAGCCAGGATCCAGGGCGTATAAAGAGGCTGCCGAACCCGTTCCGCCGGGAAGGCACGGGCGAGAACTCGAGCCGGCTCCAAGGGAACGCGCACCGCGCGCATGCCGAACTCCCTTCCGATCGCAATGAGGAGCCTTGCGACCGTCGGGTGGAGATGCATGTGCTTATGGGCGTTGACGTGATCGAGGGAAAGCCCGGTTGCGCGAAAGGCGGCAAATTGCGCCCGGATTTCCCTCGCGAGCGCGCGGCGAACCGAAGGCAGGAAGAAAAACCGCAGGCCGGCGGCGACAAGATTGTCGGAAAAGGCACCTTCCGCCGGGGCAAGCCCGAGGCGGCACGCGTCCTCGGAAATGGGCTTCCCGTCGACGAGAACGAGGTGAAGGCCGACCCTCAACCCCGGCAGCCTTTTTGCCCGGCGCACCGCATCGGCTGCGGCGGGGCCTGCTACCATGAGGCTTGCCGCGGAAAGGATGCCGTTGCGGTGGGCCTCCTCGACGGCCTCGTTGACCGCCTCGTCCTGCCCGAAATCGTCGGCGGTGACGATAAGGCGCTTCAGCTCGCCATCTCGCGGCTTTTGAGGAACTGGAAGAACTCGATCCCTTCGCGCAGCCGCCGTCCCGCCATCTGCGGGCTTTTGATCATCTCGGCGAGAAGAGAAGCGATCTTGCTGCGGCGGAAATAGAAGCGCTTATAAAAGGTCTCGACCGAATCGAAGATCTCGGTGTGCGAGAGGTGCGGATAGGAAAGGGGAGCGATCTGCACCCCTTTCTGGTCGACGAGTTCGGCATGTTCGCGATCGAGCCAGCCGTTTTCGAGCGCCTGCCGGTAAAGGACGGTGCCGGGATAAGGCGCGGCGAGCGAGACCTGGATCGTGTGCGGGTTGATCTCGGCGGCAAAACGGATGGTTTCCTCGATGGTCTCTTTGGTTTCGCCGGGAAGGCCGAGGATGAAGGTGCCGTGGATGGTGATCCCCAGCTCGTGGCAATCGCGGGTAAAGCGCTTTGCGACGTCGATCCGCATGCCTTTTTTGATGTTGTAGAGGATCTGCTGGTTGCCGGTTTCGTAACCGACGAGGAGAAGGCGCAAGCCGTTGTCGCGCAAAACCTTCAAGGTCTCGCGCGGGACATTGGCCTTGGCGTTGCAGGACCAGGTGAGGCCGAGCTTTCCCAGTTCCCGCGCAATCGCCTCGGCCCTCGGGCGGTCGTCGGTAAAGGTGTCGTCGTCGAAAAAGAGTTCCTTCATCTGCGGAAACGCGCGCTGCACGAGCCGCGCCTCGGCGGCGACGTGAGGCACGCTGCGCACCCGATAGCGATGCCCGCCGACGGTCTGCGGCCACAGGCAAAAGGTGCAGCGCGAGCGGCATCCGCGGCCCGTATAAAACGAGACGTAAGGATGCTTCAGATAACCGATGAAATAATCCTCGATCCGCAGGTCGCGTTTGTAGACCTCGGTGACGAAAGGCAATTCGTCCATGTTTTCGAGGATCGCGCGCGCGCTGTTGTGAATGAGAACCCCGTTCGCATTGCGGAAGCTCAAACCCGAAATGCGCTCGAAAGGGTGCCCTTCGGCCACTTCCTTGATCGTGAAATCGAACTCTTCGCGGGCGAGGAAATCGAGGGCGGCGGAGGCTTTGAGGCTTTCTTCGGGCTCGGTCGCCACCTTGGCGCCGACGAGGCCGATCTTGAGGGAAGGGTTGGCGTCCTTGAAAGCTTGGCAAACCTTGAGGTCGGAAGCGAAGGAGGGGGTCGAGGTGTGAACCACCAGAAGCTCGTACTGGCGCGCCAAAGGCAGGATTTCGGCGAGGCTTTTGCGCGCCGGAGGGGCGTCGATGAGCCTGCTTCCGGGAACCAGAGCGGCGGGTTGCGCGAGCCAGGTCGGATACCAGAACGAGCGTATCTCGCGCTTTGCCTGATACCGCGAGCCGGCTCCGCCGTCGAAGCCGTCGAAAGAGGGCGGATGCAGAAACAGGGTCTTCATCATAGGGCCTTGTCTCCCTCGATCGTCATGCGGCCGTTCGCCGAAAGGCGCACATGCTGGTCCCGCCAGAAGACCGTCCTGCCGAAAAAGCTGGCGACGAAAACGGCAAACGACAAGCCGTCGCGCAAGGGAAGAAGCGACAACCCGCTGCTCTCTAAAGCGAGCGAACGCGCCTCCCTATAGGCCGACCACCAACGCAAGGCGCAGGAGATCACAAGAACCGCAGAGGAGGTCAAGTCGAATCGCAAAAGCAGGGCCGCAATTGCCGAAAGTGCCAGCGGATGGGCGAAAACCGAGGCGAGGTAACCCCCGGGGGCCACCGTCCTGATGGTCCGCGCCCATCTCAGTTCATGGCGCCAAAGGCCGAGAAAACCCGGTTCGCTCGTGCAATGCTCAACCAGTTGGCGCGAAAGGACGACGCGAAGACCGAGCGCGCGCACGCGTTCCCCGAGCCGGTAATCGTCGGCCAGTTCCTCGCGCAAAGAGGCAAAACCGCCGATCCGTTCGAGAACCTCGCGTCTGAGTGCAATGGTGGCGCCAAAACAGCCTTTGCCCATGCCGAGGCTTTGCGCGAGAAGGGCGCTCGGCAGAAATCCGAAATTGATCTGAAGCGCGGCAAGGCGCGACCACAACCCTTGGTCCGGAACGCCCTTATAAAGGCAGGTGACGATGCCGACTCGCGGATGGGAAAAGGGCGCCGTCACCGCGGCAAGATAGGAGG
>JAJYIC010000392.1 GCA_021790295.1 Pseudomonadota bacterium
TCCTTTCCCGGGTCGATGGGACGGGCGCGGTCGAGGAGGTTGCCGAAGCCATCGACCGGGTTCTCGGGTAAGGCGCGGTACCCTCCCCTTTTTTGCCTCAACCGGCAGAAGGCGGAGATTGATCTGAATTAGTTGAACGGCGCGAAGTCGGGTTAACTTTTGCGCACAAAGACCGCGGCGGACGCGGCGAGGAGAGGGAGAAGCCCGATGAAGATCGGCCTTGCGCGAGCGATCCGGTCGCTTTTGGGGATCGGGGGTGCGGTAGCGTTGCTCCTCATCGTGGCGGGAGCCGCTCCGACGCCTGGAACCGCCGGGGAATGCGGGGCATGAGTCAGCTGCGCGGCCTTCTACGAAGGAGCAAGCGTAGGATGGGTTGAGCGCAGCGAACCCATCGTTTGCTTTTTCTTGCCGACGGCACGCGCGATTACGCCTGGGACGCCGAAAACCGGCTCGTCGGCGTCGCCACCGCCTCGGGCCTCTCGATCACCATGACTTACGACGGGCTCGGGCGGCGCACTTCGATCAAGACGGTGCGGCCGGGGAAGAGCACCCTCTTCCGCTATCTCGTCTGGTGCGGGACGAGGATCTGCCAGATGCGCAACGGCGGCAACAGCGTCTTGCGCGGCTTCTATCCTGAGGGCGAATATCTCACCTCTAAGGCGCAAGGCCTCTATTACGGCCCCGACCAGTTGGGTTCGACGCGCATCGTCGACGACCCCGCGGCGAGCGCCATCTACGCCTACGATTACGATCCTTTGGGCAACCCGACGAGCGGGCCGGGCAACACCGCTCCGCGCATCAAGTTCCGCTACGCCGACATGTACTACGACGGGCTCAACCTCACGCAATTCCGCGCCTACAACCCCGGCACCGGCCGCTGGATCTCCCGCGACCCGCTCGGCGAAGCCAGCGATTCCGCGGCGAACCTTTACCACTACGCCGCGGGGAGTCCGATCGTGTACAGGGATCCGAGCGGACAGTGGACTGTCGAGGCCGGATTCACGCTCAATATTGGCGGGCTGCAGTTCGGTGCAGGCATTGCGCTCGACGGGTACGGGAATGTCGGCAGGTATTTTTCGCATGGGGTCGGCTCCCCCGGTTTCTCCGGCGGAATCGGCTTCGGTGGATCGACGGCGCCGACGATCTGCGGGCTGGCCGGCCCATTCGTTAATTACGGTGAGCAGCCGGGGCCCGGGCCAGGGCTAACCGGGCACGCTTTCTTCGGCCATACGCCAGGTGGTACCCCGGTGATTGGCGCTGAGGTAGAATGGGGTGCCGGAACGGGCGGCGACTACTCAATATCGGCCACCACAACGACCGTCACGCCGATGGGACAGTTCTAGGGAAATATGAAGAAGTCTCTTAAGATGCTCGGAACTGTCCTCGTTATCCTCGGGTTCACATTAATGTTCGTCGATTTTTACTTCGAGTACTACTACGCGGACACCCGACCCCGCGTGGCGCAGCCTGCAGCCGGGCGAGTTATCCCGCTGAACAACCACGGGACAGTCGTATTTTTGACGAAATCCGAGAACGATACGCTCTGGGCGCTACAGATCAGCGCGATGGCGGTGGGCGGCTGCGGCGGCCTCCTCGTCCTGTACGCGAAGCGGAAGGGGTGGTGAGATCCATGCGTACGGGGGGCCTGCCATCGAAGACGGTGACCCGGGCCGCAGCGGGTCGGAGCCTCGGGGATGCGTAGAGTTTTCTCGATCCTCGGCGTGGTGATGCTTGTCCTCATCGTCGCGGTCGGTGTGGGGATAGGCTTAGCCTTTTACAACGGCAGAAAGCTCGACGCGCAGAGCCGGGCGTTTGTCGACCGTGCGGTGCCCGCCATTACGGCGCACTGGGACAAGGAACAGCTCCGCAAGCGCGCCAGCGCCGAGTTGCGTCAGACCCTAAAGCCGGGCGAGCTGACCGGGCTGTTTGGGATCTTTTCCTCGCGCCTCGGCCCTCTCATCAAATACGAGAGAGCGAAAGGCCAAGCGAACATGTCGTACATGATCGGGTCCGGCGGAAAGGTCTCCGCAGCATACGTGGCAAAAGGACTTTACGAGAAAGGGGCTGCCACCATCAGAATCCTGCTCGTCAAACGCGGCGGCCGCTGGCTCATCCAGGGCTTCCACGTTGGACCCTGATCGCCCCGGTTACGGTGCGAGGGCGGACGTTTCAAAACGGCCCGCCGGACCGAGTTGATCCGGATCAGATCGCCGCGCCAAGTGAACGCGACATGGAGAACGTCTCCGGCGCTTTCGCCGACGGCCCGGAACCGATCCTCACTGTACTCGCGGCGCTTATCCTCCCAGATCAGCACCGTCCCGTCGAAGATCCGCGCGCCGTCGTCAAAGCCGATACCTCGCTCTCGCAGGTTTCTGGCATGCTTTGCGTCATCCCGCTCGAATTCCATGTGGGGATGCTACCCATAAAGCGTATCCCCTCACAATCTGGGCGAAGTTTCGGTTCCGCCGCATCGCGTCTGCAACATCCGTCTCGGTTTCGGCGGTGCCCGGGCCGCTGATATCGCTCGCCGTTGGAGGGCTTATGCGCGGCACGCCTTGAGGACGGCATCATCGCCGTCGAAGAACGAGAGTTCGATGCGAAGAGAGCCGTCCTCCATCAGTTTGGCCGATCCCGTTCCGCTTACCCTGTCCCCCTCGTCGGAGCCCTCCCATTTGAAAGAGATCATGAT
>JAJYIC010000393.1 GCA_021790295.1 Pseudomonadota bacterium
ACGCGCTCTTCGCGCAAGCGCCTTTCGAATTCGGCGAGGTGGCGCCCTTCGGATTGCGCCATCGCCCGGATCGCCTCGGCGGCGGGGCCGCGCCGCAAAACCGCGAGCTGGCCTTCGCAAATCCTCTTCGCTCCGACTTCGCCGGCATGATCGACGCGCAGCATGCGCGCGCGTTCGCTTTCTGCCGAAGGGTCTCCAGGCAAGCGCTGCGGGCGGGTCATCGCCAGAGCCTGCGGCCGCGGCGGTTGGCGGCAAAAACCGCAAAAGAGAGGAGGGCCATCAGAAGGGAGCCGAGAAAGTTGAAGCCGGCAAGCGAAATCCCCATCAGAGACCATTGCGGCACGTCGCACCGGACGCTTTTGTGCGAGAGGATCTCGGCTTCGAGCGCGTCGAGGGTGGTCGCCGTGCTTTTTGCGGCGGTACAGGCTTGCGGCCCGGAGAACCAATGCTGTTCGACCCCGACATGATACGCGGCAAGGGCCGCGCTCGCGGCAAAAACGAAACCGAGAAGAAGGGCATAAAAGGCCGGGGCAAGGCGAGGGCCGGCCAAGGCTGCGAGAAGCGAAAGCGCGATCGCCGCCACCCACGGCCAGCGCTCGGCGAGGCATAATTCGCAAGGCAGAAGCCCGCCCCAATATTGCGAAATGAGCGCCGAGCCGAGCACGGCAAGGCTCGCCGCGAGAACGAAAACCGCGAAATTCCGCATCGCCTTTCGCCCGTGCCTCATGGCAATGCGCCCTTCCGCGGGCTTGTGCGCCGCGCCGTGCGCGGAAGAAAATTTCTCACCTCTCTCTCCCAACGCACCCGCTCGGCCAATCCTCTTTCTCCGCTTCCGATATGGGGATCGCAAAGGCGGGCGGCCAGCCGGCCCGCCTTTGCGATCGCCGCAGTCCCGCCGCGCGCGCTTTTGCCTTGGCGTTCGAGGTCATCCGCCGATCTGATCCGCACCGCAAAAGGGGCTGTGGAAAGGGTTGTGGGCAGATTGCCGAAAAGCGTGCATAACCGGCCGGGATCATGCATTTCCTGGGGATAAGCCTGGTGGCAGCCGCGATCGGCTTTGCCCTCTCTTCGCTTGCGCATAAGCTTTTCGCGTGCGGCTCCGGCGGGAAGATTCGCCGCCGCGGCTCGGTTGTCGGCGGGCAGAGGCGGCCCTGCGCGAGCTCCCGCGCCGCATACGAGGGCGCCCCGCAGGGGGAGGGGCGCCCTTCGTCGTGAGAAGCCAAAGAAAAACAGCAAACGGCTGCAAGGGCTCACCAGGAAAGGGGTGTCGTCCGCAGCTCGACGGCGCCGTTCTTGCGCAGCGAACCGAGAAGGCGAAGCCGGCAGGAGAGCGCACCGGGGCAGGGAAGAAGCCGTTGCCCCGTAGGAGGCGGGAGAAAAAGCCGCGGCTTTCCGCTGTCGGCGGGCGGAGGCAGGAAGCCCTCAAAGCTTGCGGCGGGTTGCGCCGGGGCCGGCGGCGGCGCCGCGAAGAGGAGAAGCGCCGCGCATAAGAAAAGCGCGCCCGCTCTTCTCTGCGAGAAAAGACGGGAGCTTAAGCGGCGCCTTTCTTTCGCGATCGGCGTTCTCCTTGCGGTCAAACGAAATCCCCCAAGGCTCCGGGCCTTTGGGACAAAGGCTCAATTGAGTCGGAGTTCCGTAATATGCCGGGGATCGGGTTGGAGTTCGCCCTTTTCCACCTTTTTGACGATCTCGGTCAAAACCGCGTTCGCCCTTGCGGCGATGCCGACTTCCTCGCCTTTCCTCACGACATAGCCGTTGAGGAAATCGATTTCGGTGCGCCGGCCTTTGACCATGTCCTGGCCCATCGAGGGACGATGCTCGCCGCCTCCGGGACGGTTGACCTCGGCGAGCCGGCGTTCGTCATAAGTCTTGAGCGCTTCCGCATCGCCTTCGCCGGCGCGCGCGATGGTCTCGGGCGAGAGGTGCATGATCTCTTCGAGCTCATAACCTTGCGCCTCTCCGACGCGGATCGCTTCGCTCCCGAGACGGGCCGAAAAGCGCCGGATCGCGTCGTTCCTCACCAACTCTTTCGACACCAGCCCGGTCGAGGCCGAAAGACCGTTGCCCATGACATTGACGATGAGCTTCGACCAGCGCTCGCCCCACAGGTTCTCGGTGACCTTGGCGCTGTCGGCGTGGCCGACGAGGCGGCAGACCTCGCGCGCGCGCTCGGTGATGCGCCCGTGAACCTCGCCGGCACGGAAGACGATATGGCGCTCTCCCGACTTGCCGGCCGCGCGCCGCACCTGCCCTGGAGCGTGAAGTTCGACCGTGATCGAGCTGGCGATGCAGCCCAAGGTCTTGCCCCAGCCGACTGCGGCCGCGATCGTTTCCTCGTTCATGCAATTCTGCAGCGACACGAGATAACCGCTTTGCCCCAGATACTGGCGTATGAGCGCTGCGGCCCAGGCGGTGTCGTAGGATTTGGTGCAGATGAAGGCGATGTCGATCGGCTGTTCCTTGGAAAGATGCTGGACCTCGGTCAGGTGCAAAGCGCGCACGGGAACGGTGAAAGGTTCGACCCCGGAGAGATGCGTGACCCTCAGCCCATCCTTGCGCATCGCCTCCACATGTTCGGGCCACGGATCGATAAAGGTCACTTCCTCGCCCGCCTTCACCATATGCCCCCCGGCGTAGCAGCCGACGGCGCCGGCGCCGACGATTGCGATTCTCTTTGCCATCTTTC
>JAJYIC010000394.1 GCA_021790295.1 Pseudomonadota bacterium
CGGGTTTCCGACGGGGCGCAAGTGGCGTCTCGTTCGCGCCGGACCGCTGCCGCGGCTTCTCGCGGTCAACGCCGATGAAGGCGAGCCCGGAACCTTCAAGGACCGCTATTTCCTCGAAACCGATCCCCACCGCTTCCTCGAGGGCTTGGCTATCGCCGCCTGGGCGATCGAGGCCAAGGACGCCGTCATCTATCTTCGCGACGAATACCCGCAATGCCGCGAAATCTTGGAGCGCGAGCTGGCGGCGCTCGAAACCGCGGGGCTTCTTCGCGATGTCCGCGTCGATCTGCGCCGCGGCGCCGGCGCTTATATCTGCGGCGAGGAATCGGCGATGCTCGAGTCGATCGAGGGAAAGCGCGGCCTCCCTCGCCACAAGCCGCCGTTTCCGGCCGAGGTGGGGCTCTTCGGCCGGCCGACCCTCATCAACAATGTCGAGACGCTTTTTTGGATTCGCGACATCGTCGAGAAGGGTCCCGACTGGTTTTCGAGCCATGGACGAAACGGCAGGAAGGGGCTGCGCGCCTTTTGCGTCTCGGGGCGGGTCAAGGAACCCGGGGTCAAGATCGCCCCCTCTGGGATCACCGCGCAGGAGCTCATCGACGAATTCTGCGGCGGCATGGAAGAAGGCCACGTCTTCAAAGGCTATCTGCCGGGCGGCGCCTCGGGCGGCATTCTGCCGGCGGCAAAAGCCGATATCCCGCTCGATTTCGGCACGCTCGAAGGCGAGGGCTCTTTTGTCGGCTCGGGTGCGGTCGTCGTCCTTTCCGATCACGACGACATGAAACGCGTCGCCCGCAACCTTTTGAAGTTCTTCGAAGACGAGAGCTGCGGCCAATGCACGCCTTGCCGCGCCGGGACCGAAAAGGCGGTGCAGCTTTTGGAAGCCCCCGCCTGGGACGAAGCGCTTTTGAACGATCTGGCGGGCGTGATGAGCGAGGCTTCGATCTGCGGCTTGGGCCAGGCCGCGATGAACCCCGTCAAATCGGTCTTGAAGCACTTCCGCGGCGAGGTGTCGCCGTCCTCTGCGAAATGATCCCTGCAAATGTGAAGAAGTTGTCATTCCGGGGCGCCGCGCAATGGCGAACCCGGAATCCATGCACACCGGCCGGCGGCAACCTCCGATCGGCCTTTGTTCATAGGTTCCGGGCCCGGCCCCAAAGGGTCGTCCCGGAACGACGGTTTTGCGCGGGAGAGGTGAGATGACCGATCCGATCCGTTTTTTTCTTGACGGCGCAGAGGTCGAGGCCCGGCCCGGCGAGACGATCTGGCAGGTTGCCAACCGTCAAGGGATCGAGATCCCGCATCTCTGCTGGCTGCCGAAGCCCGGCTATCGCGCCGACGGCAATTGCCGCGCCTGCATGGTCGAGATCGAAGGCGAGCGGGTTCTCGCCGCCTCCTGCATCAGGAAGCCCTCGGCCGGCATGAAGGTCAAGACAGCGAGCGAACGCGCCCGCTTCTCGCGGCAGATGGTGTTCGAGCTGTTGCTCGCCGACCAGCCGCGGCGGGATGCGGCGCATGACCCGGGTTCGCGCTTCTGGCAATGGGCCGACCGGCTCGATCTTTCAGGAAGCCGCTTTCCGCGCCACGGGGCGCCCGCGCCCGACCGCAGCCATCCGGCGATCGCCGTCCATCTCGACGCCTGCATCGAATGCACGCTTTGCGTGCGCGCCTGCCGCGAGGTTCAGGTCAACGATGTCATCGGCATGAAAGGGCGCGGCTACCACGAGAAGATCGTCTTCGATTTCGACGACCCGATGGGAAGGAGCACCTGCGTCGCCTGCGGCGAGTGCGTAGAGGCTTGTCCGACGGGCGCGCTGATGCCGGCGAGCCTCGTCGATGTGAACGGCCTTTACGCGCATGCTCCCGACCGCGAGGTCGACAGCGTCTGCCCCTATTGCGGGGTCGGCTGCCAGCTAACCTACAAGATCCGCGAGGACCGCATCGTCGCCGTCGCCGGCCGCGAAGGGCCCTCCAATCAGGGCCGCCTTTGCGTCAAAGGGCGCTACGGCTTCGATTACGTCCATCATCCCGACCGCCTGACCGAGCCTCTGATTCGCAAAGAGGGGGTGGCGAAAGGCAATGTCGCGATCGATCCTGGAAACCCCTACACGCATTTCCGCAAAGCGAGCTGGGAAGAGGCGCTCGATGCCGCCGCCGCGGGCCTCAAACGCATCCGCGACGCAAAAGGGCCAAAGGCTCTTGCGGGCTTCGGCTCGGCCAAAGGTTCGAATGAGGAGGCCTATCTTTTCCAGAAGCTTGTGCGCACGGGCTTCGGCAGCAACAACGTCGATCACTGCACGCGGCTCTGCCACGCTTCCTCGGTCGCGGCCTTGATGGAAGGGATCGGCTCGGGCGCCGTCACCGCGCCGTTCACCGCCGCGATGGAGGCCGACGTCATCATTGTCATCGGCGCGCGCCCGACGCAAAATCACCCCGTTGCCGCGACCTTTTTCAAAGAGGCGGCAAAGCAAGGGAAAACCTTGATCGTGATGGACCCGCGCGGCCAGGCGCTCGCCCGCCACGCGACGCTGATGCTGCGCTTCAAGCCCGGACGCGACGTGGCGCTCCTCAACGCCCTTCTGTACACGATCATCAAGGAGGGCCTTTTCGACAAGCAATACGTCGCCGCGCATACGCAGGATTTCGAGAAGCTTGCCGAGCACATCCGCGACTATCCGCCGGAGAA
>JAJYIC010000395.1 GCA_021790295.1 Pseudomonadota bacterium
TGCCGCGATCGCGCTCGAACGCCCTCTTCTTGTCAAAGGCGAGCCGGGGACCGGAAAGACGATCCTTGCCGATGAAATCGCCCGCGCTCTCGGCAAAGCCCTCATCACCTGGCATGTCAAATCGACCAGCAAAGCCCAGCAGGGGCTTTACGAATACGACGCCGTCTCGCGCCTGCGCGACGGTCAGCTCGGCGACGAGCGGGTCCGCAACATCGCCAATTACATCAAGCCCGGCAAGCTGTGGGAGGCGTTTACGGCGCCTTCCGCGCCGGTCCTTCTGATCGACGAGATCGATAAGGCGGATATCGAGTTTCCGAACGATCTGCTTCTCGAACTCGACCGCATGGAGTTTTACGTCTACGAGACGCGAGAGACCATCCGCGCGCGCCAGCGTCCGGTCGTCGTCATCACCTCGAACAACGAAAAGGAGCTGCCGGACGCATTTCTGCGCCGCTGCTTTTTCCACTACATCCGCTTTCCCGACCGCGAGACGATGAAGGCCATCGTCGAAGTGCATTACCCGGGCCTCGAACATGCTCTGCTTCACGAAGCGCTTTCGGTCTTTTTCGAGGTCCGCGAGGTTCCGGGGCTGAAGAAGAAACCTTCGACCTCCGAGCTTCTCGATTGGCTGCGCCTTCTTCTCGCCGAAGACATCGCCCCCGAACTCTTGCGCGGCCCGGATCCGGCAAAGCTCATCCCGCCGCTTCGCGGCGCGCTTCTCAAACACGAAGAGGACGTTCATCTTTTCGAACGGCTCGCCTTTATCCATCGCCGCGAACGCGGCTCTTGAGGCGATGTTTTTCCCGTTCTTTCTCGAACTCAAAGCGGCCGGGGTTCCGGTCTCCTTGCGCGAATATCTCGATCTTCTCGGTGCGCTCGAGAAGCGGGTCGTCGTTTTCGACGCGGAGGGTTTCTACTTTCTCGCGCGCGCGGCTCTGATCAAGGACGAACGCCATCTCGATCGGTTCGATCGGGTTTTCGCCAAGGTTTTCAAAGGCCTCGAATGGCCTTTGGAGGTGAGAAAGGCGTTTCCCGAAGACTGGCTCAAAAAGCTCGGCGAAGGGCTTTTGAGCGAAGAGGAGAAAAAGGCGATAACCGCGGAAGGCGGCTGGGAGGCGCTTTTCGAACGCTTGTCGCGCCTTCTCGCCGAGCAGAAGGAGCGCCACCAAGGCGGCGGCAAATGGATCGGCACCGCCGGTACCTCGCCGTTCGGCGCCTTTGGCGTCAACCCGCAAGGGATGCGTCTCGGCGGAGAGTCGCAAGGAGGGCGCAGCGCGGTCAAGGTGTGGGAGCGGCGCCTCTTCCGCAATCTCGACGACAGCCTCGAACTCGGCACCCGCAATATCAAGCTTGCCTTGCGCCGCCTGCGCCGCTTTGCGCGCGAAGGCAGGGCGCAGGAACTCGATCTCGACGGCACCGTGCGCTCGACCGCCGACAACGCCGGCTGGCTCGAATTAAGGCTCGTCCCCGAACGCCATAACGCGGTCAAGGTCCTCCTTCTCCTCGATGTCGGCGGATCGATGGAAGACCATGTGCGGGCGTGCGAGGAACTCTTTTCGGCGGCGCGCGCGGAGTTCAAGCACCTCGTCCATTTCTATTTCCACAATTGCCTTTACGACAGCGTGTGGCGCGATTCGCGCCGCCGCCATGTCGAGGAATTGGGGATGTTCGAACTCATCCGCACCTACGACAAAAGCTACCGGGTCGTCCTCGTCGGCGACGCCAGCATGAGCCCTTACGAAATCGAAAAACCGGGCGGAAGCGTCGAACGCTGGAACGAAGAACCGGGCGCGCTCTGGCTTTCGCGTCTACTTGCCGCCTATCCGCACTCGGTGTGGCTCAACCCCGTGCCGCAGAGACATTGGCAGACGATGCCGAGCATCGGCATCATCCGCACCCTCCTCGAAGAGCGGATGTTCCCTTTGACCCTTGCCGGCATCGACGGCGCGATGCGGGCCCTTTCGCGCTGAACGCCGGGCCCCCTGAGATTGCCCCTTCTTTCCCTTAATGGTCTTTCGGGCGCACATAAGCGCGCGCGGCGTGCTCGGCGCAATAGGGTTTGCCGGTCACGGGCGCGGCGCCGCAAAAGCGGAAATCCTCCTGCCCCGGATGACCGAAAGGCCACAGGCACGAGCCTCCCGCAAACTCGAAGGCATAATGCTGGCGGGGCAGTTCGGTGACGATGCGCGGGGTCAGGGCGATGCGGTGCACCTTGCCGATCACCGCGTTTTTGGTCAGACCCATCCGCCGTCCGATCTCGGCCGCCGGCAGTCCCTCCTCCCAAAGCCGGGTCAATTGCTCGACCCTCTCATATGACCAAGTCAGTTCCATGGATCCCCCCGGATCATGTGGCTCGTCCCCTTACGAGCGCAAAATACGGTATCATTTTTGCCCCTTCGCTACAACACCTCCATTTTAATTTGAAACGCTCGCAGATGAGAAACGCAAGCCCTTGATCGGCGAAGCGATTAGACCCTCGAACGGCGGTTCATTCCGGGAGAGGCGGGAGAGTTGAGCCGGTGGCAAAAGTGAAAGGCTAAACGCCTCTCCTCTCGACCGCCGCCCTCCTTTTTTTCATCCGCAGGCGGCAACCGCCCGCCGCGCCATGACGCCGACGAGGTGGGCGCGGTATTCTGCGCTCGCGTGGATATCGGAATTGAGGCCCTCTTCGGGG
>JAJYIC010000396.1 GCA_021790295.1 Pseudomonadota bacterium
AGAACGCTTGCCGTAAAATCCCAACCGCTCAAATAGAGACCGCCGGCCGCGCCCTGGTGTTGCGGCATATAGCCGATCGCGGGGTTGCCTCTTCGCGCCGGCTTGCCGAGAACCTCGATGCGGCCGCGGACGGGCGCGATGAGCCCCAATATGGCGCGCATCAAGGTGGTCTTTCCGGAGCCGTTCGGTCCGAGGACGCCGACAAACTCGCCCGCGCCGATCTCGAAACCGACCTTGGCGAGAACGGCGCGGCTGCCGAGGGAGAGCGTAACGTCGGAAAACGCGATCGCGTTCATGGCTTCTTATCTGGCATGGTTTCTTATCCGGGCTCCCTCTGTCGCAAGCGCCTTTTCGACGGCATCGAGTTCGCTTGCGATCCATTCCTGATAGTCGCGGCCCGCAGGGAGGGTTTCGCTGACCGCGACCACGGGGATATGCAAGGCTTTGGCGAGGGCGAGCATGCGCTTTGCCATCGGCTCCAGGACCTGGCGGTTGTAAACGAGAAGGCGCACCCGGCGCCGCCTCAGGTCGTTTTCGAAATGGGCGACCTCCAAGGCCCCGGGCTCGGTGTTGTTCATCACCGCGAGCTGAAAACGGCGGTTGCGGATGCGCATGCCGAGCGCCTTGAGCATATAGCCGAAAACCGGTTCCGTCGCGGTTGCCGGAAGACCGGCAAAGCGGCTTTTGAGCGCGGCGATCCTTGCCGCAATCGGCGCCATCGATTCCTCGAAACGCAACAGGCGCCGGCGGTAAAGGGCCGCGTGCGCGGGGTCGGCGCGTTCGAACGCGGCCGCCAAGGCTTTGGCGAGCGCCGGCATCGTCTTCGGATCGTACCAGATGTGCGGGTTCTCGCCGCGCCTTCTGCCGAGGAGACGGGCGACGGAGATGACCTTGCGGCCGCTGCCCCCGGCTGCCGCCAGAAGCCTTCGCATCCAGGGGTCGTAGCCGAGGCCGTTGGCGATGACGAAACGGGCGGCGGCAAGGGCGCGGGCCGCGCGGGGGCTCGCCTCGAAAAGGTGAGGGTCCGCGTCGGGATTGTCGAGGATGCTGGTGACGCTCGCCTCGCGCCCTCCGATCTGGCGGGCGATGTCGCCGTAGAAGTTCTCGGCGGCGACGACGGCGAGAGGAGAGGCGGCAAAAGCCGGGGCCCCGGCGAGAAGGAGGGCGAGAACCGCGAGGAAAGGAAACCGCTTCATCCTTTTGTCGGGGCGAGAGGACGGGAGTTCGGCCGAGCGGACGCGCGCCTTGGCAAAAGGGGTTTTTTGCAAGGGCGGCGCCGTCCGGGCAGAGGATATAGCGCTGAAACGCAAAGAGCGGCAGCCTCTCTCTTTTTTCCGGCTTTTTGCGCCGATGCGCCGGCCGCCCTCCGGCTTGGACAGAAGGGGTCGATCCGCCATATAAACCGGCGATGATCCCGTTCTTGAAGATGCATGGCCTCGGCAACGATTTTGTCGTGCTCGATCAGCGCGAGCGGCCGCTATCGCTCGACGCGGACGCGGTCAAGGCGCTTGCCGACCGCCATACCGGGATCGGTTGCGACCAGGTGATCGAGATCCTGCCGGCGCACAACCCCGAAGCCGATTTCTTGATGCGGATCCGCAACCGCGACGGCGGCGAGGCCGAGGCTTGCGGCAATGCGACGCGCTGCCTTGCCTATCTTTTCTGGCGCGAAAGCGGCGCCAAACGGGTCGCGATCGAGACCGCGGCGGGGCTTCTCTTCGCCGAGGTCAGGGCGGCAGATCGGATCGCGGTCGATATGGGCAAGGCGAAGACCTTGTGGAACGAGATCCCGCTTTCCCGCCCTGCCGACACGCTCGCCGTCGATCTCGCTTTGGGTCCTCTGTCGCGGCCTTGCTGTTCCAATATCGGCAATCCTCACGCGACCTTTTTCATCGCCGAGGCGGAGAGCGTCGATCTCGCGGTCTGGGGGCCAAGGCTCGAAACCGACCCTCTTTTTCCTGAGCGCGCCAATATCGGCGTCGCGAGCCTTCTCGGCAACGGCCGCATCAGGCTGCGTGTCTGGGAGCGCGGCGCCGGCCTCACCCGCGCCTGCGGCAGCGCGGCTTGCGCCGCTCTCGTCGCCGCCTGCCGGCGCGGGCTAACGGGCCCGGCGGCCGCGGTCGAACTCGACGGCGGCAGCCTCGACATCCTCTGGCGCGAGGACGGCCATGTCCTCATGACGGGCCCGGCGGCGCTTTCCTTCGAAGGCCGTTTCGAGCCGTCGCATTTTGCCAAAGGCGCCTGAAGAAAGATGGGCGCGCTCCAGATCATCACCTTCGGCTGCCGTCTCAATGCGCAAGAATCCGAGGTCATCCGCCGCGCCGCCGCGGCCGCCGGCCTCGAAGATGCGATCATCGTCAATACCTGCGCCGTCACCGCCGAAGCCGAGCGCCAGGCGCGCCAGGCGATCCGCCGCGCCCGCCGCCTTCGTCCCTCGGCGCGCCTCATCGTCACCGGTTGCGCCGCCGAGATCTCCCCCGAACGCTACCGCGCTCTTTCCGGGGTCGACGAGGTCATTGGTAATGCGGCGAAATTGAAAGCCGAAAGCTATGGCGGGGGGGCTTTTCTTTCCGCCGGCTTTTTTGCCGGCGCCGGGAACGCGCCGGGAGTGCGCGCGAGCCTCGAAATCCAGAACGGTTGCGACCACCGTTGCAGCTTTTGCCTCATCC
>JAJYIC010000397.1 GCA_021790295.1 Pseudomonadota bacterium
CGCGCGCCAGAGCATTCCCGACCTCTCCGAAATCCCTCTTTCGCTGCGTCCTCTGATCGCATCGTTGCTCGCGCCTCGGCCGCAGGACCGGCCGCCTTCGATGCGGGCCCTGTTGCCGGCCCCAACCCAGTACGGGGAGCGGCCGCCGCCGGAACGCGGTTCGCCGAAGCGAAAAGCCGCCCTCCTCGCAGGGCTTGCCGTCTTGGCTCTCGCGCTCATCGTTGCCGTGTTCTTCTTCCGCGGCGCGATTTGGCCGCCTTCCGCTGCCGGCGTGCGCGCGGCCCTCGCCAATGCGACCTCCGGCTATCGCTGCGCCCGGCTCGACACCACCCTTGCCGCAGACCGTTCTGCCCGCGTTTCGGGCCACTTGCCGACAAGCGCCGATCTCGAGCGACTGCGCGCCGCGGTCATGGGCATTCCCGGCATCGGCACGGTCGCTTTCGACGTGAGGCTGATGGCATGGCCCTATTGCCAAGTCGTCGATCTCTTGCAGCCCCTATCGAGCCGGCAGCGCAAAGACGGCGCGAGGATCGCTCTTGCCACAAAGGCCGCCTACAGCGGCGAGCGCCTGGCGCTTGCGGTCCGGGTGCCGCGCTTCGACAGCTTTCTTTACATCGATTACTACGACATCAAGGGAGAGGTGCTGCATTTGCTGCCGAACGACCGCGATCGGTTCAATTTGAGGCCGGCGCGCAACCGCTTCCTTCTCGGCAAACCGCCGCTCAAGACCTGCTGGAACCTCGGCGGCAGCACCGGCGAGCAGATGGTGACCCTCATTGCGGCACAGAAACCGCTGTTCCGAACGCGCCGGCCGCAAACCGAAAGCGCGCGCGACTACCTGGAGAGCCTCAAAACCGCGCTCTCTCGTCAACGCGAGGCGAGCGCGGTGACGCTCTTTTTCGATCTCAAAAAGGCTCCTTATCCGAACCCGGCGGCCGCCTGCCCGGCAGCCTGACTTCCCTTTTTTAGGAAGCGCTGAGATTGATGACGACGACGCGCCGGTTTGCCGGATCATAAGGGTCTTTGGGATTGATCGGCTCGGTCGTCCCTTTGCCGACCGTCTTGAGCCTCTTCGCCGAGACGTGCATGACGCGAACGAGATAATCCTTGACCGCATCCGCCCGGCGCTTCGACAGAACCATGTTGTAGGCGGGGCGGCCGTGGGCGTCGGTATGCCCTTCGATCGAGAATTGTTTCTCGTTCCTCAGCTGCTGGTTGAGGGCGTTCCCGAGATTGCGAAGCGTCGCTATCGAATCCGGCGTCAACCGTGCGGAACCGAAAGCGAAGTGGATGGTCGAGAACGAGATCATCGGATGGGCCGGCGCGCTCGCCGCCGCCGACGGCAATTTCGCCGGCACCATCGCCCGGTTGGGCGGCGGCGTCGGCGTCTTCCCCAATGTTGGAATGCCGCGGAACTTCAACGCGTTGGCGATGCCCGATTGCGTGGGAACGCCGGCCGCGTTGCCAAGGGCGGCGACGCCGATCGTCACGCCGAACGCAAGTCCCGCCAGCGCGATCGCAAACGCCCTCACCTTCATTTTTTCCTCCTCCGGTCGCGGCCGGGCGTTCCCGCCAAAGCCTTCTTGCGGAGCCGCCCCGCCGCTATAAGATCACGGTGATTGTAGGGGGAAAGAGTGAGGTGCGCAATTTCCCGCGCCGCGCGGAGGCGGGGCAAGGCATGGCGAGCGATCCCCGCCGCACTCTTCTGTCTCATCGTCGGCGCGGCGGCAACGGCCGCCCGCGCCGATTGGGCGGCGGGCCAGGCGGCATATGAAAAAGGCGATTACGCCCGCGCCCTCGCCGAATGGCGGGACGCCGCCAAAACGGGCGATCCCAAAGCCGAGTTCGGTCTCGGCGAACTCAACGAATTCGGTTACGGCGGTCTGAAACAAAACTACAAGCGTGCCGAATCTTGGTATGAAAAGGCGGCAAGGCAGGGCGACACGGAAGCAAAGTACCGGCTGGCCCTGATCTTGGTGGCGGGCAGCGAGAATTTCCCTCCGCGCCTCGCCGAAGCTTACAAATGGGCGGTGTTGGGGGCCGAGGGCAAAGGCGTGTGGGCCAGCCTCGCGGCGAATTTGAAGAATGACCTCAAGACGGTGACGAACGCGGAAGAGCGGGCCGAGGGGCGCAAGCGCGCCGCCGCCTGGGAGACGGCAAGGCTCACCGCAAAAGGCGCGGCGCAAAAGCCGGGCGCGCCGGCCGTGGCGCCTTCGCCGATCGCGCCAAAGCCCAAACCGGCGGTAGCGGTGCTGCCGAAGCCGCCAAAGAGGCCTGCGCTGCCGCCGCTCGAACAACTCAAAAAGGAATTGGCGCAATTCGATTGCGCGGCATTGCGGGCGCGGAACGAGAGGGACGGCTTGACCGTCATTTCCGGCACCGTCTCCAAGGCTCCAGAGCGCGACCGGCTGTTCCGGCTTGCCGCCCGGCTTTTTCCGGGCCGACCGACCGAAGTCAAGGTCGAAATCGTGCCGCCTCCGGTCTGCCGTTCCCTCGCCGCGCTCGACAGATTGCGGCGGGCGGGAGCGCTCGTCGAAGAAGGGCTTCGGTTAACGCTCGCCGCAGGCGGCCCCGGGCTCGTCGAGGGCGAGCCGATCAAGGTCGAGCTGAAAGGCCCCGATTACGCCACCAACATCCGCATCGA
>JAJYIC010000398.1 GCA_021790295.1 Pseudomonadota bacterium
GTGCCGCGGCGAGGGGACAGACCGCTTCTGCCCCGAAGCGGACCGTCGGCCACCGCGCAAGCAAGACCGGCGCAAGCTGGAAAGCGGCGCCTCATCGGCTTGAGTCGAGCCGCTGTGATTAGTTCCTATTAAGGCCGCTGGGATCGGGAACTAGCGTGTGTAACCGACGCTTCCACGAGCTTTCTTTCGCTTCGACTTCCTCTTTTGGCATGCTTTGGCTGACAAGCTCTAGGATCGAGAACCGAAAATTGTTCGGATCCCGACCACGAAGCTCCATATTTCCGCCGTGACCGTTCGCGGCGTAGATAGCCCATCGAGCATCCAAATTTTCCTCGCCATAAGCGGAGCCGACGTAGTTCTTACCGTCGTGTACGTCATGAACGAGGTAGATCGCACGCCACTGCTTGAGCGTCGCACTCCAACTGGCCGGTAGGACTTTTAGCTCCGCCCACTCATAGACGACCTCGTGCCAAGGTCGCATTGGCGGAATCAAGACATTTTCTGCGTGGATTGCCTTCACAGGAAATGTGTTCGGCGCTGCCCAACGCGCAAACGTGCGCCCGGCCGGTGGTGGTGGCCAGCATACGACAAGTTTTCCCTTCAATTTGGCCATTTCTGGCATCAGTTGAAGATTGAACCATTTCACATACTCTTTTTGTTTTGGACGATTTCCGTATCCATACAACTCCTTGACTACGTCCATTTCGCAAAACTGCGCGACGCGAATCTCTTTCCACCCGTCGACCTTATAAATTCCTACAAATAGAGCTTCGCCGACTCGTTGACCAATAAATGATGCCAAATATTTAGCACGAGAAAGCATCGTTTCTTCGCGTATGTTTTGGTTGCTTTGGTAGTCATTGTACATCTTGGGATTTTCTTCCACCCATATCGACAGCCGCCTTAAAAGGCCCCTCTCCGTTGGCGTGTGCCTCATTATCAATGTAGATGCGATGGGAATCCCCGCGTCATTCAAGAACGCGTTTAGCGCGATTGTCATTGCACGCCCTTCCGATCGAGGAGCGCCAAAGGTGTCCGTTTCAGGTCGAACCCTAGCGGATTGCGCGTCACCCGAGAAGGTCTGTAACCGGCGCGAACGAGACGTTACGCGGAGAGTTGATGACGCTCGATTCTTCGGTTGCGCCGGAATTTCGCAGGCCGCCGGTGCCGCGGTTCCTCCAGAGGAGGCATAGGGCGCCGGCCCCACGCCGGGAGAAAACGACCAAGCCGCCGTTCTGCCGGCCCCTCCGCTCGCCGAAGGCCGCCGTTACGAGAGGGAGGTAAGAGGCGCCTTCGCTGGCGCCGAGAAGCGGGCGGGACGCCCGCGGTCCTGGGAGCGTCAGGCGGTTTTCGATTGCGGCGCGGGGCGGCGCCGGGAAAAGGCGATTGCGAGCCCCGAAGCGATGATGATCGCGCCGCCGGCAGATCGGGAAGGAGCAGGACCCCTTTATCGCGCGTCTTCGCTACCCGGCAAGGATATCCATCGCCTGTCGTTTGAGGGCGATGAAAGCGGGGTCGAGACTCATCTCCCAATCGCGAGGTCGCGCGAGCGGCACCCGTTTTTCGAGAACGATGCGGCCCGGCCGGGCGCTCATCACGACCACCCTGTCGCCAAGGAGGATCGCCTCGTCGATGTCATGCGTGATGAAGACGACCGTCGCTCGGATCTTCTCCCAGAGATCGAGCAGAAACCGCTGCATGTTGTGCCGGGTCTGCGCGTCGAGTGCGGCGAACGGCTCATCCATGAGGAGAACCCGCGGGCTCATTACGAGGGCCCTCGCCAGCGCCACCCGCTGTTGCATTCCGCCGGAGAGCTCGTAGGGACGATGCGCTTCGAAGCCGCTCAATCCCATCACGGCGATCACCTCGTCGACGCGGGTCCACTCGATGCGCCGCGGCGACCGCATGCGCAGACCGAACGCCACGTTGTCTCTGAGATTGAGCCAAGGATAAAGCCCCGGCTGCTGGAAGACGACGACGCGGTCGGGACCCGGCCCGGCGATGGGCTTGCCGTCGAGAACCACTCGGCCAAGGCTCGGAGCGCTCAGTCCGGCGATCATATTGAGGAGCGTCGTCTTCCCGCATCCCGAGGCGCCGAGAACGGTGACGAACGTCCCGTCCTCGATGAGGAGCGAGACATCATCGAGCGCTCGGAGCGCCCCGAAGTTCTTGCAGACGTGCTTGATCTCGATCGGCATTCCTGCCTTGCGGTTCTACTTCGCCGCTCCTTTCTCTGCCGCTTCGGCAAAAGCGGGATCGACGGCGGCGGTTATGTCCTTCGGCATTTTCGAGATGCGGCCAATCTTCAGCAGAACCTTTGCCGTATTCGCCAACGTCAGCGTGGTCGCGGAATGAGGAACGCTCTTTCCTGAGCCGAGGACCTTGTCCGTCGTCTGGTCCTTCCCCGAAAAGATCTCGTAGCCGGCAAGCTCGGATTTCGCAACCGGCAGCGTGATACCGGCCGTATTGGCCATGAGCCCGAGCGCCTTTTTCGGATGTCGCTTCGTGTAGGAAACGCCCGCGGCGAGCGCGCGGATGAAATCCGTCGCAATGGCTTTATGGGCACGCACCCATGCGGTCTCGGCGATGCAGACATTGTAGGAGGAGGCGTCGTGGGGCAGATTC
>JAJYIC010000399.1 GCA_021790295.1 Pseudomonadota bacterium
GACACCCTCATCGCCTTTCTCGGTTTCGACAGCCTCAAATTCACAAAGCCGGTCAAGCCGGGCGACACGCTGCGCGCCCGCATCAAGGTGATCGAAAAACGGGAAACCTCGGACCCCGGCCGAGGCGTCATGAAACGCCGGCTCGAAGTCTTGAACCAGCGCGGCGAGATCGTGCAGGAAGGCGTCCAGGCGTTTCTTTTGAAACGGAAACCGCTTTGAGCCTCGCGCCTCAGCACGGTTCGACCCTCAAGGTCGTGGCGAGAACCTCCTCGCGCACCATCGCCTCGGCGTAAGGGCTCGCCCGGTATTTCGCAAGGTACTGGCGGCTCGCGCGCGCGATCGAGCGCTCGTCGGCCGCGGGGACCGCTTCGACCGCAAGGCTCAGCCCGGAGAATTCGAGGCTCGCCCGGCCACCTGCGGCGAGGTCCTTGTACCAGCGCCCCTTGGCCCCCTTCACCGAACGGATAAAGACCTCCCCGCCGTCCACCACCACCCAGATCACCACCGCGCTTTGCGGATGCTTTTCGGTGCGGATCGCCACTTCCTCGATCTCGGCCAACGCGCGCAATCTTTCCTCGTCGAAATTCGCCATCGCCTTTCTCCTTTCAAAGGCCCCGCAGAGGGGCGATATCGGCTCGCCGCTCTAAAAGCGCCGCCTTTCTTATGCACCGCTTTTCCCGTGCGCCGCCAAGGCTGATATAAGGAGGGCCTAAACCTTCTCCGGCGTGCGATGCTGTTCTTGATCGACAAACCTCAAACTCTCGCCGCCAGCTCGCGGCATCATGCGAACGGGTTCGGGGGCCGGGCAGCCCCGGCCAAACCCCGCTTCGCCCCCCTTTCGCGCCCGCAAGCGAGGACCGCCTCATGAGCGCGAGAGAGCGCGATCTCAAAGCCTTCCTCGCGATCGTCGCGGCCGGGCGGGCGCTGAGCGAAGAGGAGGCCGAAGCCGCTTTCGACATCATCATGAGCGGAGACGCGACCCCGGCGCAGATGGGGGGCTTTCTGATGGCGCTCAGGGTGCGCGGGGAGAGCGTCGAAGAGATCACAGCCGCAGCCCGCATCATGAGGGCGAAAGCGGCGCGCATCGAGGCGCCTCCCGGAACGATCGACACCTGCGGCACAGGGGGCGACGCGTCGGGGACTTTCAACATCTCGACCGCGAGCGCTTTCCTCGCCGCCGCGAGCGGCGTACCCGTCGCCAAGCACGGAAACCGTGCGCTGTCCTCGCGCTCCGGCTCGGCCGATGTTCTCGCCGCTCTCGGCGTCAATATCGACGCCCCATTCCCTCTCATCGAACGCTGCCTCAAGGAGATCGGCATCGGCTTTCTCATGGCCCCGCGGCACCACAGCGCGACCCGTCACGTGGCGCCGACGCGGGTCGAACTCGGCACGCGAACGATCTTCAATCTTCTCGGCCCTTTGTCGAACCCGGCAGGGGCAAGACGCCAGCTTGTCGGCGTCTTCGCCGCCGAGTGGGTGCGGCCGATGGCCGAGGTTCTGGGCCGTCTCGGCGCAGAGCGCGTGTGGGTCGTCCATGGCGAAGGGCTCGATGAGTTGACGACGACCGGAACCACCGCGGTCGCCTCTTTCGAAGAGGGGAAGGTGAAAACCTTTACCCTCGAACCCGAAGAGGTCGGGATTGCGCGCGCGCGCCGCGAAGACTTGAAAGGCGGCGACCCGCAAACGAACGCTGGGCTTATGCGCGATCTCCTTGCGGGGGCGCGCGGTCCTTTGCGCGATATCGTCCTTTTGAATAGCGCGGCGGCCCTTCTCGTCGCCGGGCGTGTGCCGGCGCTTGCCGAAGGGATGGCGGTTGCGGCCGAAGCGATCGACAGCGGCGCCGCGCGCCGGGTTCTGGAGGATCTCGCGGCTCTCACCAACTCTGCCGTAGAAGAGGCGCGGCATTGACGGCCGCAAACGGGATCCTCGCCGAGATCTGCGCCAAAAAACGCGCGGAGATCGCGGAAAAGAAGAGACGCCTTCCCGAAGCCTCTCTGCGTTCGGCCCTGGCCGAGGCGCCGGAGCGGCGCGGCTTTCGCTCCGCTCTCGAACGCTCTTTTGCGGCCGGGCGCTTTGCGCTCATCGGCGAAATCAAAAAGGCCTCGCCGTCGGGCGGCCTCATACGCGCCGATTTCGACCCCGCCGCTCTTGCCCGCGCCTATGAGGCGGGCGGGGCGAGCGCACTTTCCGTCCTCACCGACGCTGCCTATTTCGGCGGCAGCGAAAAAGACCTGGAGGCCGCGCGCATAGCCGTTTTTCTTCCCGTTTTGCGCAAGGATTTTATTCTCGACCCTTATCAGATCCTCGAAAGCCGGCTCTTCGGAGCCGATTGCATCCTTCTCATCCTTTCCGCATTGCCTCGGGCTCTTTCCCGGGAACTTGCCGCTGCGGCTGCCGAACAGGGTCTCGAAGTTCTGGTCGAAGTGCACGACAGGGAAGAAGTCGAGCGCGCGCTCGACGAGGGCGCCGCGATGATCGGCATCAACAACCGCAACCTCAAGACACTCGAAGTCGATCTCGGGGTCACCGAAACCCTGGCGCCTCTTGTTCCCGCCGGGGTTTTCATCGTCGCCGAAAGCGGGATGGGCCGCGCCGAAGACCTCGACCGCATGGAAAAAG
>JAJYIC010000400.1 GCA_021790295.1 Pseudomonadota bacterium
GTGTGAATGAATTCGACGGCCGCGGCGAGCGCGACGTGACGGCCTCCGCGATAGCCGCAAAGGCGCGCCGCCCCCAAGGTCAGCATCGGCCGCAAGCGTTTGCCGCCGCCCGCGACGATATGACCGGCAAGCTGCGGGATGAGATTGACGCGGCTTTGCATGCGCTCGACGATGAGGCGGTTGACGGCTTCGAGGTCGGGGCGGATGAGTTCGCTCAAAAGATCGAGCGAAACCCTTTCCTCTTTGCCTTTGCGATCGAGATCAGCGGCCAAAGCCACCCCGCTCTCCTTGCAATTCGCAGCCACCCCAATTCCCTTGACGCGCGCGAAGGCGTGCGAGCATAGAAGGCTCGAAGGACGGGTCAAGAGCCGCCCCCTCGCGCGCCGGAGAAGCCCGCAGGGAATGGCTGCAGGAAAAGATAGAGTGGCGATGAAAGAATTGCTGCGCACCAACGATCCGGTACGCCTTTCCTTTGTCGAGGCGCTGATGCGCGACAGCGGCATCTACACCGTCGTTCTCGACCAGCATACGAGCCTTGTCGAAGGCAGCATCGGCGCCATCCCGCGCCGTCTCATGGTGGCCGAAAGCGACCATCCCCGCGCCCGCGCTCTTCTCTTCGCGGCGGGCGAGGCGGGCGCATGACGGACGCGGCCCTTGCCGCCGCTTTTACCGAAGACCGCCTTCTCGGCGGAAGGCTGCGGCTTTTGCAGCCGCGCTCGGGTTATCGCGTCGCGATCGACCCGGTGTTTCTCGCCGCTGCGGTTCCGGCCGGGGCGCAGCAAAGCGTCCTCGACATCGGCTGCGGGGCGGGGGCGGCGATGCTCTGCCTTTGCGCGCGGGTGCCGGGTTGCCGCGCGGTCGGGCTCGAAACGCAACGCGAACTCGTGCGCCTTTGCGGCGACAACATCATCCTCAACGGAATGACAAACCGGGCGTCGGTGATGATCGGCGATCTTTTGCACCCGCCGCCGCGGCTCGCGCCCGGAACCTTCGATCACGTAATGGCCAATCCTCCTTTTCACGAACGCAACAAGACGACCCCTCCGGCAGTTGCGGAAAAGGCTGAAGCCCAGATCGAAGGCGAGGCCGATCTCGCCGCCTGGGTGCGCTTTGCCCTTTCCATGGTGAAGAGCGAAGGCACGCTCACCTTTGTCCATCGCGCCGATCGGCTCGATGCCTTGATCGCCCAGCTCGCCGGCCGGGCGGGAGGGCTCGTCCTTTTCCCTTTGTGGCCGATGGCAGGAAAGTCGGCGAGCCGCAGCCTCGTCCAGGCGAGAAAAGGGAGCGCCGCCCCCGCGCGCCTCGAACCCGGCCTTCTCCTGCACGAGGCGGATGGCCGCCTCACCGCGGTTGCCGAAGGGATCCTGCGCGACGCCAACGCGCTTCCTCTCTCCCGAGGCTGAACGGGCGGGAGGGGCGCTTTGGCGAGAAGCGGAACCGCCGGCGCCGCAACCTGCCGGAGGACGGGGCAGGAAGCGCACCCCGCTTTTGAGAGGCTCTTCCCATGACCCTTCTCGACGAGATCAAAACCCGCGCCCGAAGCTTTTGGAGCGGAGGAAGCCTTTTCAAAAGGGGCCCGGTCGTTGCCGTCCTTCGTTTCGAAGGGGTGATTTCGCCGCGCCCGCGCCGCGGCGCGGTCTCGCTCCAAACCTACGCCGCGGCGATCGACAAGGCCTTCAGCTTGAAGGGTCTCGTTGCCCTGGCTCTGGTCGTCAACTCTCCGGGCGGAACCCCTGTTCAATCGGCGCTTCTCTTTCGCCGCATCCGCCAGCTTGCGGCGGAGAAAAAGGTTCCGGTTTTCGCCTTTGCCGAGGATGTGGCGGCGTCGGGCGGCTATTACCTGCTTCTTGCCGGAGACGAAATTTATAGTGAAGAAGCCTCGATCCTGGGCTCGATCGGCGTCATCAGCGCGAGTTTCGGTTTTGCCGGCCTTATTCAGAAGTGGGGGGTCGAGCGCCGCCTTCACACCGCCGGAGAGAGGAAAGCATTTCTCGACCCCTTTCTTCCCGAAGACGAAAACGATGTCGAGAGGCTTTCGCTTTTACAACGCAGCATCCACGAGGTCTTTCAGGACGAAGTCAGGCGCCGGCGCGGCGACAAGATCGACGCGGCCGACGAGGCCTTGTTTTCGGGCGAGATTTTGAGCGGGCGCATGGCGGTTGCCCGCGGCCTTGCCGACGGGATCGGCGAGCCCCGAGGGGTGATGCGCGCCCGCTTTGGCGAAAACGTGCGCTTGCGCCCCGTCTCTGCCGCGCGGCGGCGCTGGCGGTGGCGTGGGCTTTTGCGGTTTTCTGCCGGCGAGCCTTCCGCGGTTCTGGCCGAACTCCTCGATTGGGTCGAAACGCGGCTCTTATGGGCCCGCTTCGGGCTTTAGGGGTTTAATAGGGGGCGGGCAAGGGGCTGCGACCCGGGGCGGGCTTGACCCTCTTTGCGGGGAACCGGTAAAGGACGGCGATGTTCGACTTTCCGAAGCTCGTCTTTCTGGGCCTCGTTTTTGCCGGCGTGTGGTGGCTTTTCCGCCGCGTCGGCCGCTTGTCGCAAGAGCTGTCGCGCCAGCAGGAGCGCGGCAAGCCCCCTCCGCGGCGCCCCGCCGCCAGCCCCGAGGCCTCTG
>JAJYIC010000031.1 GCA_021790295.1 Pseudomonadota bacterium
CGCCGTTCCCGAGACGGCCCATGATCCGAGGATGGGGCTCGTCCACGCCGGGTTTTTCATGGGAATGGAAGAGGCGGTTGCGGCGGTCGAAGGGCGCTTGCGCGCCTCGGCGCCTTTGACGATCGCGGGCCATAGCCTCGGCGCCGCGCGCGCCTTTTACGCCGCTGCGATGCTCAAAGCCGGCCGCCTTTACGCTTTCGGTTCGCCTTCGCCGGGGATCGGCGCCGGGGTGCGCGACGCGCTCCCCTCCGGGATCGACGCCCGCAGCTACAGGAACGGCGCCGATGTCGTGCCGTGGCTGCCGCCGCCTTCTCTCGGCTGGAGGCAACCGGTGGCGATGAGCGAAATTCTGTCGCCCCCTTCCCTTGCCGATTATTTCGGCCATTTGGGCTGGCATCATTCGACGCTTTATGCCAAGGCTTTCGGCGTGACGGCACCGTCATGATGAAATTCGGCCGGCTGCCGCGCAGGTTCGATCCGCGCGTCCCGCATTGGTCGGCGTTGCGTTTGGGTGCGGCGCCGATCGCTTTGCCGCCCTTGGTGGATTGGGCTGGGAATCTCCCGGCCGATTTCGGGATGATGGCAAACGACAGGCTCGGCGACTGCACGGCGGCGGCGCTTTACCACGCCCGGCAAGTGTGGACCGGGAACGCCGAGCCTCCCGAGAAGACCGAGCCCGACGCCGACGTGATCCGCTTTTACGAAGAGTCGACCGGCTACGACCCGAAAGACCCCGCGAGCGACAAAGGCGGCGTCATGCAGGACGTGCTGGCTTTTGCCGTCAAGAGCGGCTACCCGGTCGGGGCCGGGGGCGCCGCGGCGGACGGTCCGCCGGCGAGGGACAGGCTTCTCGCCTTTATCGAGGTCGATCCTTTGAACTCCGATGACATGAAGCGCGTCATCTACGAGTGCGGGGTCGCCAATATCGGCTTCAACGTTCCCGCCTATCTGATGGCGAACGTGGTCCCCGATCTTTGGGACATCGATCCGAACGGCGACCAGACCGTCGTTGGCGGCCATGACGTGGTCCTGACCGGATACGACGGGGAGGGATGGGGCCTCATCTCATGGGGACGGCGCTACCGCATGACGGCGGCGTTTCTTGCGGCCTGGTGCGAGGAAGCCTATGCGATGGTCGCGGCCGACTGGTTGGAGAAAACCGGGAAGACGCCTCTCGGGATGTCGGCCGCGGACCTCGAAGCGCAGATGGCGGCGATCAGGGGCGCGAGCTGACGGCCTCCCAATCTCTAGCACTGCTAGAGATTCCCCGAACGAAAGACGGGGGAAGCCCGCAGAAAAGCTGGTGCTGCCGGTGGGGATCGAACCTACGACCTCTCCCTTACCAAGGGAGTGCTCTACCACTGAGCTACGGCAGCGGCGTTTCGCCGACCCTTTCGCTCGCGCCGGCCAGCGAATACAACAGCCCCGCGCCATTGGCAAGATGCGGGGCTCCCCTTTGCGGCTTCCGCTCGCGGGAACGAGCGCCGGCTTAGGGGCCTCTCTTTTCCATGCGAGAGCGGCAAAATCGGCGCCGCCGCGCCACCCTCTTTTCCGGCTTTATCGCAGGCGGCTAAAGACGCGGGCCGGCAAAGCCCTTCAATCCGAAGGGCCTGTCGCCGGTAGCGACGGAAAGATCGGGCCGTTTGGCGAACAGGCGTTCGGGTTTGTTGCGGAGTTGCAAAGCGACTGGTGCTTCGGGATCACGAGCGGAGGCTGCACCTTTCCGGCAGGAGGCGGTGTTCGGGGCGAAAGGGCGTAGACGAGAGCGAAAAGAACTGCGAACACGAGGACGATTGCCCAGGCGGAGACGATGATGCGCCAGCTCGAAATACGCCGCTCCTGTTCTTCCGGCCCTTTTGGGCTTCGAGGCTCGACCAGCATCCTTGCCCTCCCCGGCCGATAGAGAGTGATGAACGCAGGTGAGATGGGAGAGCCGGACGGAAAGCGGCAGCAGAGGGCGCGTATGCCAGCTATGCGGCAGGTCTTGCATTCGTTGCCGCGGCCGAAGAGCGGCGTCGCAGCTTCTGAAACGCGGGTTCGGCCGCCGGCTCAGTCTCTGTTTCCCGCACCGGCCGCAAAAGGCCCGGCCTCTTCGCCGGCAGCGTGAGACGTAAGGGCTGAGAAGGCGCGCGTCGCCTGAACGCGCCAATAAAAAATCCGGCCGAAGGCTGCATGAACCTTCGGCCGGAACCGTTCTCTGCGCCGCCTTTACGGAGAAAGGGCGCAGAACAAAATTCACGCCTCGAAACGAAACCGTCGCGCGCGGGTTCCGATCGGCCGCGCCAAAGGCGGAGCGATGCCGCCCTCCGTTCGTTTTTTTTCGCGGCTTTTCTTCGGGTCCTGCGGTTATTTTGCCGGTGCGGTGCTCGGCGGAGAACCGTTCGGCGCGGCCGCAGCCGCGGCCTGCGGGGTGACGATGCTGATGGTGCCGGAGTTGATCTGGGTTTGGGTGACGCCGTCGGTGGTCGTGTAGTTGGCCCACACGCCGTCTGTCAGATCGACGACATAAGTCAGCGGGTTGACGCCGTTATTGTTGCTGGAGATGACGAGGACGGGAGGCGTCGCCAAGTGGGTGTTTTTCCCTTTGAACCCTTCGTCCACATACCCCGCAAGGCAACCCGTCGATGTACCCACGACAAAAGTCTTATTGGTGATCTTTACGGTCATGCCGTCGCAGAAACCGTCGAAATTGAAGGAAACGGTACCGGCATGAGCCGGGGCAAAGCCGCCCACTGCAAAAGCGGCCAGCACTATACTACCGAACACAGCGGATCGCGTCTTCATCCTCCCCTCCTCAAGAATAAATGATCCATTTCCATGATCGAGCATAAGCGACACGTTGCAGAATGTCAATCGAATTTTAACAAATACGCGATCGACTCCGATCCGTTCGAGTCCTGCCCGTGCACCCAAAAGACGGCAAAGCTCAGCCGATCAGAAGAGAAACCGGGATCATGACGGCAGCCACCTTCAAGGGCCAGATCCAGCCTTCGCTGTAGACCAGAGCCGCGAGCGCGAGGGCGCAAAGAACGATCGCGACATGCCGGGGGGAAATCTCGAAACGGCGGCGCATGCCCGAAATCTTCCTCCCCCGTCTATTGCGCGAGCCAGGCGAGATAGTCTTGCGTCGCGGTCTTGACCGCGACCTCGTAAAGCCGCCTGCCGTCTTCTGCAGTGGCGAGCGACGGGTTGGAGCCGATGCGGCCGTCGGGGAAGGCGCGGCGGTAGTCTTCGGCATCGGTGAACCCGGCCTTTTTCGTCGCCACCGCAGGATCGAGCGGCGCCCGCTTCAATGCCTGCGCAGAGGCGAAGGCGGCAAGCGCGACCTCGCTCGGCGTTGCATGGCTGCCTTCGGCGTCGCCGTAAAGCTCCTCTACCAACTGGCGCAACTCGCGGCTCTGCCACCAGTTGCGCAAACGGCAGCACGGCGCCGGGCCCTGCCGCGGCGGATCGAGGCTTTGCCCTGCATAGATCTCAGAAAAGGCGGCAGAAAGCGTTGCGACATTGCCGCCATGCCCATTGAGAAAATAGAACTTCGCAAAGCCCTGCCTTGCGAGCGAGTGGACAATATCGCAGATCATGGCGATGAGGGTGCGCGGGCGCAATGTGACCGAGCCCGGAAAGCCGAGATGGTGCTGAGCCATGCCAAAGGCGAGCGTCGGCGCGACGAGAGCGCCGGACGCCTCGCCGACGCCGCGGGCGACGGCTTCGGCGCAAATCGCGTCGGTGCCGATGAGCCCTGTCGGCCCGTGTTGCTCCGTCGAGCCGATCGGCAGAATGATCCCGCGGCTCGTTTCCAGATAAGACACGATTTCTGGCCAGCTCGATTGTTCTAGCAACATCTCCCGCCTTAACCCGTATATCTCAGTGTGCATGGGCCGCACCGGGACCCCTGCAAGGGATTATCGTTCGAGACCGCCCGTCTCTCCGGCCTCGAAGCGGGCGAGGTCTTCGGCTCCGAGATAATTGATGTCGCCCGGCGTTGCCAGCCCCATCGCCGCGCAAAAGGCTGCAAGAGAAAGCGCGCGTTCAAAGTCGCCATCGAGAAGTCCGTGGATGAGGCCGGCGAGGAAGGAATCTCCGGCGCCGATGCGATCGACGACTTCGACCGGGTGGCGCGGGGCGGCGTAAAGCGCGCCGCGCGCCGAAAGAAGGCTTCCCGGCTCGGCCTCGGGCGGGCGCGTGAGGGCGATCAGTGGCACCCCGTAACCTGCGGCAAGAGCGCGCACGAGCCTTTCACCGCTTTCGGCAAAGCCGAGAACGCCGCGCGCGTCGCGTTCGGCGAGAACGAGAAGCTCGAGATGGGGAGCGAGGCTTTCGAACACCGCTTTCGCTTCTGCAGGGGTCGAAAGGGCGGCGCGGAAGTTGAGGTCATAAGAGACGGGCTTCCCCGCCTTTGCCGCAAGCTCCGCGAGCCGCAGGACAAGGGCGCGGCAGCCTGCGCCGAGCGCCGGGGTGATGCCGGAAAGATGAAGCCAGGCGCTTGCCGCGATCAAACCCTCCCACGGCGCGTCGGCGAAAGAAAGCTCCGAGGCCGCCGAGCCTTTGCGGTCGTAAAGAACCCGGCTCGTCCTCGGCTGCGGCCCCGGTTCGTAAAACATGAGCCCCTGGCGGCCGCCCTCGACCCAGCGCACAAAGCGCGTATCGACGCCGTGACGGCGCGCTTCGCCGGCGACGAGGCGCCCGAGAGGGCCTTCGGGAAGCCGCGAAACCCAGGCGGTGCGGCGTCCGAGGCGGGCGAGAAGCGCCGCCACGTTGAGTTCCGTACCGCCGACGCCGACTTCGAGGTTGCGCGCCTGTTCAAGCCTTTGCGCGCCCGGAGGCGAAAAGCGCAAAAGCGTCTCGCCGAGAGTGAGGAAATCGTAGCCGGGAGCGGCCGCGGGTTTCTGCGTCATCCGCGCGGCCCGCCCGCGACGTAGATCACCTGCCCCGAGACGAACGAAGCCTCTTCGCTCGCGAGAAAGGCGATGAGGTTGGCGACGTCGCGCGGCACCCCGGCCCTGCCGACAGGGATCGCCTTGGCGCGTTCGGCCTTGTACTCTTCGGGATCGCGCCCAAGGCGCAAAGCCGTCGCCCGCGTCATCTCGGTGTCGATAAAACCGGGAGCGACGGCATTGACGGTGATGCCGAAGCGTCCGAGTTCGATCGCGAGCGTGCGCGCCATGCCCTGCAATCCGGCCTTTGCCGCGGAATAGTTGGTCTGGCCGCGATTGCCGAGGGCGGAGGCCGAAGACAGGTTGATGATACGCCCCCAGTTGCGCTTGACCATTTCCCTCTGGGCGGCGCGCGAGCACAAGAACGCGCCTTTCAAATGGACGCGTAAGACGTCGTCGAAATCGGCTTCGCTCATCTTGTGGACGAGATTGTCGCGGGTGATGCCGGCGTTGTTGACGAGAATGTCGAGCGAGCCGAGGCGGTGGGCGGCCTCGCCGACAAGATGTTCGACCTCTTCGCCGAGCGCTACATTGGCTTTACAGCCGAAGGCCGGGACCCCATAGCGTTTGGCGATTTCGGCCGCCAGACGCTCCGCCCCCGCGCCGTCGAGATCGCCGATGGCGATGGCCGCCCCGTCTTCGGCAAGGCGTTCGGCCGTCGCCGCGCCGATCCCCCGCGCGCCGCCGGTCACCAGCGCCACCCTCCCGGCCGAACGTCCTGTCATGACTTTTCTCCCTCCTCTTGCGGGCGAAAGCCTCGCGCAGGCAAGGCCGGCGCGCAAGCCCGCCATTCCCCTTTTGCCCGCTCGCCTCGAAGAAAAGCCCGCGCAACAACCCTCGTGCCCTTCGGCGCGGCCGCCGAAGGCGCTTTCGCTGAGCCTGCGGCCCTGAAAGCGCAGAGGATGCGGCCTTTCCTTGCGCCACATCAAGGCGATGCCGACGGTTTTGGTCTAGGGCTCCAGATATTCAGCAATAAGAAAAGGGCGGCGGCAAGGGCGATGGAGGGGAAAGCGGCAGCGAAAAGCGCGCCTCGCGCCGAACACTTCTCTCACGGCGCCGATATCGGGGTACGCGGGCGCGGCGCGACGCTTGCCTTAGCTTTCGAAGGGGCGGCACTCGCTCTGACGATGGCGGTCGCCGACCCCCTTTCCGTCAGGCCCGAGACCGTGGTCGAAATCCGGTGCGAAGCGCCCGATTTGCGACTCCTTTTGCTCGATTGGCTCAACGCCCTCATTTACGAGATGGCGGTGAGGCGTTTCCTGTTCAGCCGTTTTGCGGTTGTGATCGAGGGTCTTCGGCTTTGCGGCAGAGCCTGGGGCGAAAGCGTCGATCGCGCGCGCCACGCGCCGGCGGTCGAACCCAAAGGAGCAACCCTGACCGGGCTCGAAGTCGGGTTTCGCGACGGCCTCTGGGTCGCGGAGTGCGTCGTCGATGTCTGAGCCTGCGCCTCCCGGGCGACGGGCTTTGAGGAGAAGGCGATGGAGCTTTCCCGCCTCGAACGGTTGACGAACGAGAAATGGCGCCTCAAAGCCGAAAGGGGGATGCGCGTGCCCGCGATCCTTTTCGGCGACGGGGAGTTGCTGCGAGCGATGGACGACAAGGTCCTCGAACAGATCGGCAATGTCGCCCGCTTGCCGGGCATCGTCGGCGCCGCCTATACGATGCCCGACGCGCATTGGGGCTACGGCTTTCCGATCGGCGGGGTCGCCGCTTTCGATCCCGGTGAAGGCGGAGTGGTTTCGGCGGGCGGCGTCGGTTTCGACATCGCCTGCGGCGTGAGGACCTTGCTGACGGGTCTGAAGCGCTCCGAGATCGAGTCTTGCAAGGAGGCTTTGGCGGAACGCCTGTTCGAGACCATCCCCGCCGGGGTCGGCAGCAGGGGGCGGATCCTTCTCGACGAGGCGGAGATGGAACGCATGCTCGCTTCGGGAGCGCGCTGGGCGGTCGAGAGGGGCTGGGGCGAGCCGGAAGATCTCGAGCGCATCGAAGAGGAAGGGGTGATGAAAGGGGCGCGCCCGCAAGAGATTTCCGAGCGCGCGCGCAGAAGACAAGAAGCCGAGATGGGCACCCTCGGCTCCGGCAATCACTATCTCGAAGTGCAGGAGATCGCGGCCCTTTTCGACGAGGCCGCGGCACGGGCTTTCGGCCTCGTCCGGGGCGAGGTCGTCGTCAGCATCCATTGCGGCTCGCGCGGCCTCGGCCATCAGATCGGCACCGAGTTCCTGCGCGAGATGGCGCTCGCAGCGCCCGCTTTCGGCATTCGCTTGCCCGATCTCGAACTTGCCTCTGCACCCCTTTCTTCCCTTCTTGGAGAGCGGTATCTCGGCGCCATGAGGGCGGCCATCAACTGCGCTTTTGCCAACCGCCAGATCCTTTCGCATCTGACGCGCAGCGTCTTTGCCGAGTTTTTCCCGGGTGCGCGCCTGCCCCTTCTCTTCGACGTCTCGCACAACACCTGCAAGGAAGAGGAGCACGAGGTCGAAGGGGAAAAGCGCCGGCTTTTCGTTCACAGGAAAGGCGCGACCCGCGCCTTTGGCGCCGGACAGGAAGGGCTTCCCGCGCCTTTCGCGGCGACCGGCCAACCGGTCTTTATCGGCGGCAGCATGGGCAGCCCTTCGGCGATCATGGTCGGGCCGCAAGCGCGCCCCGAAGAAGCCTTCGCCTCTTCCTGCCACGGCGCCGGGCGCGCCATGAGCCGCCATCAGGCCTTGCGGCGCTGGCGGGGAAGCGAAGTTGTCGCAGAATTGCGCGCGCGCGGCATCATCGTCAAAAGCCCCTCTTTGCGCGGCGTCGCGGAAGAGGCTCCGGGCGCCTACAAGGATAGCCTCGCGGTGGTCAACGCGGCGCATCTCGCGGGGCTTTCGCGCAAAGTCGCCACTCTCGAACCCTTGCTTTGCATCAAAGGCTGAAGGGGTTGCAGGCGCGTCGCTTTACGGCATGACGAGCACGGCCTTGACGGCGGCGCCGGAAAGGAGGTCTTCGGCCGCCTTGTTGATATCGGCGAAAGGGTAGAGGGCGATCATCCGTTCGAGCGGAAAGGAGCCGCGGCGGTAAAGTTCGACGAGACGGGGAACGAACAGCGCAGGACGGCCGCCGCCAAAAAACGCGCCGCGCAAAACCCGGCCTTGGCGGAGCTCGAAAAGGTTGAGGCTGACTTCAGAATCGCTCCCCGCCGCGCCGGCGAGCACGCATTCCCCGCCTTCGGAAAGACAACCGACCGCTTCTTTTGCCGCCGCCGCGAGACCGGTCGTCTCGACCGAAGACGCCGTTCCTCTCCCGGCGATCGCGCGGATCGCGGCGACCGAGTCGACGCCGTCGGGATCGATGCCGTGGCTGGCGCCGAGGCTTTCCGCGAGTTCGAGGCGGCTTGCCTTGACGTCCAGGGCGACGATCGGATGGCAACCGCAAAGCCGCGCCGCCATGATCGCGCCAAGCCCTGCGGCGCCGGCGCCGAAGACGGCGATCGAAGAGCCCGCAGGGGGACGCAGGGTGTTGATGACGGCCCCGGCGCCTACCTGCACGTCGCCCCCCAAGGCCGCGAGGATCGGGAAGGGAACCTCGCTTTCGATTGTGCCTTCGATTGTGCTTTCGATCTTGACCGCGTTGCGCTCGCTGGCGAGAGCGAAGCTTGCAAAAGAGGATTGACCGAAAAACCGCCCGGCGATCCTTTCGCCTTTGCCGGCAAGAGGGGAGGAGCCGTCGGCCCTGAAACCGGAGAGATTGCGCTCGATGAGGCCGTCCTCCGCCGGGTCTGCGCCCTCGCAGGTGAGGACCACCCTGTCCCCTGGGGCAAGCCGCGTGACCCCGCTTCCGGCCTCTTCCACGACCCCCGCCGCCTCGCGCCCGAGAACGGCAGGGAGCGGCACCGGCAGATCGCCGTCGCGGGCGAAAAGATCGGTATGACTGAGCCCGACCGACCGGATGCGGACGAGGATCTCGTCGGCGCGCGGCGGTTCGAGTTCGAGGCTCTCGATCGTAAACGCCGCGTGCGGTTTGCGGGCAACGGCTGCGGTGATGCGCATCGCTGACCTCCCATCGGGCGGGGAGCCGGGCTCTGCGACGCGGATGCTCCCCGCTTTCTCCTTTTTATCGCCGCCGGTCCTTTGCGTGAATGACCGGGATCAATAGGAGGATCGAACGGGGAAAAGCGGTTTAGGGTCAGCTTTGGCTGGGCCGCGCCAAGGCCGCCCCGAAGAGCCGTCTTCGGGGAGGCCCTTTCGCGCCGCCTTCCTCGTGAAGCGCCGCCTTTCTGTCGGGAGCGAGAGAAAGAATAAACGAAGCGCCGCCACCCGGCCTGTCTTCGACGCGCACATCGCCCCCGTGAAGAAGGGCGATGCGGCGCACGAGCGCGAGCCCGATGCCTTTACCGCCGCTCGGGGCCGTGCGCCAGAAGCGTTCGAAAATGAGGCTTTTGCGCTCGTCCGGAACGCCGGGGCCCCGGTCCTCGACGGTGATGCGTCCCTCCCCGCTCACCGCGACCGCGACAGTGGAACGAGCCGGCGCCGCCTTGATCGCATTGTCGACAAGGTTGCGCAAGGCGACATCGATCAACGTCTCCTGCCCCGACACCCAAACCTCGCCCTGCGGCGCGTCGAACTCGATGAGCTTATGCTCCTTGAAGGCGACCGCCGCGAGATCCTCCGAAACGCGGCGGGCGAGAAGCGCGACGTCAACCGGACGGCGTTCGCGAGCCGCCTTTTCCTCGGCCTCGGCAAAACGCAAAAGCGCGTCGATCAGGCTGCGCAACCCTTCGAGTTCCGCCCTCATCCGCTCCGCGACCGGGCTCGGCGGCAACTCCGACAATTCGAGCAAAAGCACCGCGAGAGGGGTGCGCAATTCGTGGGCGACGTCGGCGGTAAACTCTTTCTGCAAGGTCAGAGCGCGGTCGAGCTGCGCGAGCAGACGGTTGACGGCGGCCATGACGGTTTCGAACTCGAGCGGCAGCTTGCCCCCCGGAAGCGGCGCCAGCCGACCGCCGGCAGCCGCGGGATCGCCCAAAGTCTCGGCGTGGCGGCTGATCTCGGCGAGAGGCCGCAAAGCCCGCCGCGTCGCCAGAAAGACGGCGAGCGTCAAGGCCGGGACGATGGCGAGGATGGGGAACAGAAGGCGGTTGCCGAGGGCGCCCGCGACCGCGGCGATCCAGCGGTGCGCGGGGTCGCCCGCCATCACTGCCTGGATCCAACGCACGCCGTCGCCTCTGCGCTCGTATTCCGTCAACAGCCATTTGCCGCGGCCGGGGCTCTTGCCTCCGGCCCGGGACCCGGGTTCGGGACCGAACCCCGGCTCGAACTCGTCGTTATCCGCATCGAGATGCGGCAAAAGCCCGATGTTCGCTTCGGCGACGACTTCCGGTTTCTGGCCCGCTACGATGTCGATGACGCGGAAGCCGTAGGCTTGCGGGTAATCGGCGTAAAGCGCGAGCGCGGCGGGGTCGCCCCCGCGGCGCATGACGCGCGCCACCTCCCTCACCTGGGCGTGAAGAGTGAGACGGCTGAGAACCGGCGCGTCGAGGGTGTAACGGGCAAAAAAGATGAGCAGGAGCGAAGAAGAGACGGCAAGCGCGACAACGCTCATCCTTACCGCGAGAAGGCGCGACAGTCCCGGCCGCCCGTGCCTTTTCAGCACGGCAGGCGCTCGGCGAGAATATATCCGAGGCCGCGCATGGCGGTGATGCCTATGCCCGCCTCCAAGGCGTCGAGGCGGCGGCGCAGCCGCGATACGACGGCCTCGATTGCATTGGGACCGACCTCGGCGTCGAAAGAATAGACCGCATTTTCGAGCTTCTGGCGGGCGACGAGTTTACCTTCCTTGTCGAGAAGGGCAAAGAGAACGGCAAGCTCCCGCCGCGGCATCGACACCACCTCGCCGCCGACCCGCACCGTCAGGGAAAGGGTGTCGAGCGTCAGTCTGCCGGCGGCAAGAGAGCTCGGGGCGGTCGCTGCCGGACGCCGCAAAAGCGCGCGCACCCGGGCCAGCAATTCCTCGACGGAAAACGGCTTTACCAGGTAATCGTCGGCTCCCTGGTCGAGCATCGCGACGCGTTGGGCGACCTCGGCCCGCGCCGTCGCGACGAGGACGCGCGACTCGCCGCCGCGCCCGCGCAGTTCGCGCAAAACTTCGCCCCCGTCTCCGTCGGGGAGCGAAAGGTCGATGAGGACGAGATCGTAGCCGCCGAGCTTCAAAGCGGCCGAGGCCGCCTCGGCGGTCGCGACGGTATCGACCACGAACCGTTCTTCCGCCAGACGCTTCGCCATCAATTCGGCGAGCCGTCGGTTATCTTCGACGATGAGGAGGCGCATGACCGCAGCAAGCGCGCCGGATATGGGGTGGTCCCGGCTCGCCTTCAACCGGCGCGCGGGGGTCTTGCCGAAAAGAGAAAGGCAAAAGAGGCCTCCGCGAGACCCCCGCGGCAGACCATGCCGCGAAAGGAATGCGCGGCTTCGGGGAGTTCGCGAAAAGAAAGTGGCGGGGGAAGACCGTGCCTGAAAGCGGCCCTGTTCATCGCCTGCGACCACAGGCGCGCGCGATCGAGACGCGTCGGGCCCTGTTCGCGATCGATGCGCGGGCCTTTGTTGAGCGTGCGGCCGCGGCCGACAGCCCTGCTGCCGACAAGAACGCAGCCGGGGACGGCGAGAAAGGCGCGGGCGTCGAAATCGAGATCGGCAAGCTCGTTCGCCCGGCCGATGCCGTAAGGGAAAGGCCGCTCCGGCTCGGGCAAGGTGTACCAGCCCGCCGCGCTGACGACGTAACGTTCGACCTTCAAAGGGTACGCCATCGCGTAACGGTGCACGAATTGTGCGCCGCCCGAGTGTCCGATCAGCAACAAACGCCGTGCTGAAGCGCCGCTTAGGGCCGAGACCTCCTCGGCGATGCGGTCGAGCATAAGATCGGCGCGCAGGCCCCGCCCCGCGCGCCCCAGCCTCTGGTAATCGGGGAAACGGTCCGCGGCAAAAAGGGGCGCCACCAGGACCGCCCCTTTTGCCGCCGCCAAAGGGGCGAGGAAACGCGCATGTTCGGCGGCGTTGCGCGAAACCCCGTGGACCGAGACCACGATCGGGGCGCCCTTCGGCAATGCCTCAGGGAGGGAAAGGCAATATTCCTGCAAGGGATCGGCGGCGAGGCGGCGCCGTTCGACGGGCTCGCAAGGCGTTGGGCGCTCGGGATCCATGGCTCTCACGCGGTCGCCGCACGGGCCGGCGCGGCGAGCAGATCGGCGCACCATTGCCCGGCGCTCAATTCTTCGAGCGTGAGCACCGGAAGCCCCGTCGCTGCGGCTGCCTCGCGGCTTGCCAAAGGCGACAAGGTGACGACGCCGCTCACCGCCGCAACGGAAAGGCCCCAATCGCTGAGGCATTCGGCCCCGGCCTTTGCGCTCATCGCGCTGTTTGCGGCAAACACCACCGAGTCGACGTTGGCGGCGAAAAAGCGCGAGGAGACGAGCTCTGCCGTTTCCTTCTGCAACAACCCGTCGGCGATCTCGATCACCATGATCTCCGCTCCGGCCGCAACGAGATGGCTTGCAAGACAAGAGAATACCGCCTCGACCTCGGCGGGCGAAAGACCGAAGGTGGTGGCGTGGCCGGCGTCGGTAAAATCGAACACCGGGGCCGCGCCTGCGTCCTTGAGGGCCCAGCAGTCGTTGCCGGAGCCGGTGCCGGTGACCTTGGCGGCGCCGACCTTGAGCCCGATCCCGGCAAAGCCGCGGATGAGCCCGGTGCAGGCGGTGGTATTTCCGGCGTTCATCGAGCCTCCGCAGACCACGATCCTGTAAGGCTGCCGATAGGCTTGCGGGCTCGGCCGCGCGGCGGGCGCAAGCCGCCAATCGGCGAGGTTGAGGCGTGCGCCGTTGTCCTCGACGAGAAGACCTTGAGGCTCGATCGTCGTCGCCGGGCGAATGGCGCCGTGACGGGAACGCACGCGCGCGGCGATCCCGCCCCCGGCGACGAGATGGCAGGAA
>JAJYIC010000032.1 GCA_021790295.1 Pseudomonadota bacterium
AGACGCGTTCCTCGTCGTTCTCGACCGTTGCCGCGACGGTTCGCGCGGGGTTGCATCCGCCTTTAGCGAACGCATCCTCGAAGGCGCATGGGAACGCGAAGGCGCCCGGCGCAACGCCGGGATCGATTTCTGCCGCGGCCGGTGGATCCTCGAAATCGACGCCGACGAGAGGGTCGGACCCGAACTCGCCGCCGAGATCCGCCGCGTTGTCGAAACCTCCGCCGCCGATTGGCACCTCGTCCCGATCGACAACTATATCGGCGCCCGCCGGGTGCGTTGGGGCTGGGGCGCCTCGTTCGGCCGCTCGGCCCATGCCGGGCTTTATCGCAAAGGGGCAAAGCGTTGGGGGGAGGGCCGTGTCCATCCGGCGATCACCCTCAAGGGGCGCCAAGGCAAGACCCTCGAAACCCGTCTCGAGCATTATGTCGATCGCGACATCTCGGCGATGATTGCGCGTCTCGACCGCTACACCAGCGCGCGCGCCGAAGACCTTCGCGAAAGCGGCCAGATCGGCAACTTTCCCCGCAACCTGCGGCGCATCTTCTCGCGTTTCTGGAAATGCTATGTCGCCCGCAAAGGGTATCGCGAAGGGCTTTGGGGGTTTCTCGTCGCCCTTTGCGCGGGGCTTTACCCGATCCTTTCCTATCTGAAGGCAAGGCTCGAAAGCGAGTGAGCGCCCATATCGTGATGGCCGATGACGGCCTCCCGTTCGACGGAGCGATGGCCGAGTCCGCCCCTCTAGGCGGCGCCGAAAGCGCTTTCACTTCTCTTGCCGAAGCCTTCGCGGCGCGCGGCCACCGCGTCGAAGTTTATAACCGCTGCAAGAAGCCTCTTTTTTATAAAGGAGTTTCCTGGGCGCCTCTGGAGGCGCCCATCCCGAAGAGCTGCGATCTTTTTATCGGCAATCGCGGATCGCCCGTGATGGGGCTCGTTGCGCGCGCCGGGCGGCGCCTTTTCTGGCTTCACAATCCGGCTTCCTATCTCAAAAAGCCGCGCAACCTTTTGTCTCTTTTGCGCTATCGCCCGATAGTCGTGGTCACCGGCGCCTACCACAAAGAAAGCGTTCCGCCCTGGCTTCCGCGCGCCGGGCTCGCCGTCATCCCTTACGGCGTGCGCGCCTCTTTCCGCTCTTCTTTGCCGCGCCCGACTCCGCCGCCGATCGCGATTTTCACTTCCAACCCTTTGCGCGGCCTCGACTGGCTTCTCGATTTGTGGCTGCGGCGGATCAGGCCGGAGCTCTCTTCGGCAGAGCTTCACATTTATGCGGGAGCCGCGGTTTACGGCTCGTCCACCAAAAAGGGCGCGGCGATGGAAGCCGTTCTCGCGCGCGCCGAGGGTCTCTGCGGGGCGGGGGTTCGCCGCTTGGCTCCGCTTCCTTGCGAAAGCCTCTCAAAGGCGCTTCTCGGAGCGCGGGCGATGCTTTACCGCGGCGACAAAGGCGAGACCTTTTGCCTCTCTCTCGCCGAGGCTCAGGCGATGGGGGTTCCGGCGGTCGTCACCCCTTTGGGGGCGGTTCCAGAACGCGTCATCGATGGAGAAACCGGCGCCGTCGCGGCGGATGAGGAGGCTTTTGCCGCTTCTGCGATCGCCGCGCTTGGCGATGATCTTTTGTGGCAACGCTGGCACAAGGCCTCTCTCGAACGGCAAAAGGGGCTTTCCTGGGACGAGGCCGCGCGCCGCTTCGAGGCGTTCCTGCCGTGAGCGGCGCCCGCCGCGAAAGCCCGGCGCGAGCCTTCCCGTTGGCGCCCTCGCAAGCTGATGGCCGGGAAAGGATATTCGTTTACCGGCACCGCCTCGCGCCTTTGTCGGAGGTCGGGTTTCTGCGCCGCTTTTATATCGGCTTCGAAAGGCTCGCCCCGATCTGGCTCGGCTGCCACCGCGACGAGGGCGCGCGCGAGCTTGCCGCGAAGCCGCTCTTTCTCGGCCGCGGCGGCGCCTTGGGCGCGCTCGATCGCACGCTTTTCCGGCAATTGGGGGTCCTGCCCCCTTTTCCCGACCTCGGCGCGCAGGGCGCCCGGCTCATCCACGCTCATTTCGGGCGCGGCGGGGCTTTCGCCTTGCCGATTGCGAAGGCTCTCGGCATCCCTCTCGTCGTCACCTTTCACGGCGGCGACGCGACCAAGGAAAGGCATTATCGCCGGCACCTCCTCCCGCATGTCTTCGAGCGCCGCCTCGAAGCGTTGAAAGAAAGAACCGCGCTTTTCGTCTGCGTTTCCGGCTTTGTTCGCGATTGCCTTCTCGCCCGCGGCTTCCCGCCCGAAAAGCTGGTCGTGATCCATCAAGGGATCGAGATCGATCCCGCCCCTCTTGAGCCGCCCGCGGCCGGCGCGCCTTATGTCCTTTTCGTCGGGCGCTTTGTCGAAAAGAAGGGCGCGGCGCATCTGATCGCGGCGGCGCGCCTTCTCGAAAAGCGCGCGCCACAGCTGGCTTTCGTTCTCGTCGGCGACGGCGCTCTCGCGGCAAGCCTCAAGGAAGAGGCCCGCTCTCTCTCCCGGGTATCCTTTCCGGGCTGGCTTCCGCAAGGCGAGGTGCGGCGGTTGATGCGGGGCGCGCTCGCTCTCGCCGTGCCGAGCGTCACCGCGCGTTCGGGCGACGCCGAAGGCTTGCCGACGGTCGTTCTTGAGGCGATGAGCGAAGGGGTTCCGGTGATCGGATCCGATCACCCCGGCATCGCCGAAGCGGTCGAGGACGGGCGCACGGGGCTTATCGTCCCCGCGGCAGACCCAGAAGCGCTCGCCGGTGCGATCGCGGCTCTCCTCGCCCGGCCGCAATGGCGGGAGCGGATGGGAGAGGCCGCACGCGCCGCCGCTGCCCTGCGTTTTTCCGCGCTCACCCAGTCGCGCCGTCTCGAAGAGGCGCTTTTAAAGGTGATCGAGGCCGGATCGCGGTAGACGGGAGGTTTGCGTCAAGACGAGCCGTCGCGCGAAACCCTCCAGGAAACGCTCTCTCCGGCGCGGAAAGGGATGACGGCGCCCGCGCCTTTGCCGACCCGCCGCGGCACGACAAAAGCTTGCCGCAAAAGCTTCACCCGGCTCTCGTTCGGCGGCAGGCGGTAAAAGCGCGGCCCGTTCTCCGAGGCAAAGGCTTCGAAGCGGTCGAGAGCCCCCTCTTCTTCGAACACCTCGGCATAGATTTCGAGCGCTGCTGGGGCCGAAAAGATGCCGGCGCTCGCAGAGGCCGCCTCTTTTTGCGCGAGCGGGTGAGGAGCGCTGTCGGTTCCAAGAAAGAAATGCGGATCGCCCGAAACCGCGGCGCGGCGCAAAGCCTGACGGTGCTTTTCGCGTTTGGCGATCGGAAGGCAATAAAGATGCGGGCGCATCCCGCCCGAAAAGAGGGCATTGCGGTTGATGACGAGATGATGGGCGGTAATCGTCGCCGCCAGGCCCTCCCCGCCTTCTGCGACATAACGGACCGCCTCGGCCGTCGTCACATGTTCGAGAACGATCCTCAATTCCGGAAGGCGCCTCTGCAATGGGGCGAGGACGCGCTCTAAAAAGACCGCCTCGCGATCGAAAAGATCGACCTCGGGATCGACGACCTCGCCATGGAGGAGAAGCGGCATGCCGAGAAGAGCCATCCCTTCGAAGACCCCCATCAGCTTTTTCCAATCCGTGACCCCGAGATGCGAATGGGTGGTCGCCCCCGCCGGATAAAGTTTCGCGGCGACAAAGACGCCTTCGCTGTGGCCGCGCCGAAGCTCGTCGAGATCGGTGTTGTCGGTCAGATAAGCGGTGAGAAGAGGGCGGAATCTCACGTCTTGCGCAAGCGCCGCGAGGATCCGCCGCCGGTAGGAAAGAGCCTCCTCGACGCACGTAATCGGCGGCAGGAGATTGGGCATGACGATGGCCCTCGCAAAACTCCTTGCCGTATAAGGAACCACAAGAGAAAGCATATCTCCATCTCTGAGATGGACGTGGCAATCATCAGGCCTTATTAATGTCACAACATCAGGCGCATGAGGTGGAATTGTCTTCATGGATGATCAACCTCTGACCGTGAATTTCAACACAAACTGGATTGTGACACAGGAGATTTCATTGAAACCATCTTTTTCAACAATTGAATCTATTGCCATCTCCGCGATTATTTGGCCTGATGTGGCCGGGCCGTCCAAAGGCGGCGGCCCAGTTATGGAGGAAAACCATGGCCAGCGAGCGCAACACTTCGGTCCTTCCGGAAAGCCGCAGCTCACTTCTGGAGTTGAGTTGGGAGGACATCAACGAAGCCGGCGCCTATGTGGAAAAGGGATCGGGCGATCTCTATCGCATCCCGCAGGAGGCTTTGGTTCGCGGCGGCAGCCCTCTCATCATGAAAGAGAGCCGCGGCGCATCGCGTCTCGTGCAAATTTCCAAAAACCCCTTCGTGACCGATTTTGAAGCGCGCCATCGCTGCGCGCAACACAACATCGAACCCAACTTCTAAGGCTCCTCTTGCGGCCGGCGCGGTCGCGGCACCTGCCGCGACCAATGCCGCACATTCGGCCACGCCGGCCCTTTTCCCTTGGGTTTCGGCCAGAAGCCGTGGATCGACTGGCGCCACGCCTTCCTTTGCGTCGAACCCGGCCCGGCCATATCGGCCTAGAGCGGCGGCGGGCTCCTTGCTATGCTCTCTGCGGCATTCTTCGAAGAACCCGTGGGAGGAACCGATGAGCGGGTGCATCGTTGGCTGGGCGCATGGCAAATTCGGCAGGCATGAAGGACGCGACGTCGAATCCTTGATCGTCGAGGTCTCACGCGCCGCTCTCGCCGACGCGGGGGTCGGCGCGGCCGATATCGACGCCGTTTATCTGGGGACGATGAACGGCGGTTTCACGCGCCAGGAGTTCCCCGCCTCTCTCGTCTTCGAAGCCGATCCCGCCTTCCGCTTCAAGCCGGCGACGAGGGTCGAGAACGCTTGCGCCACGGGTTCTGCGGCGATCCACGAAGGGCTCAATGCGATCCGGGCGGGGCGCGCCCGCCTCGTTCTCGTCGTCGGGGTCGAAAAGATGACCGAAGCGCCCGCCGAGAAGATTGGCGACATCCTTTTGGGCGCGAGCTACCGCAAGGAAGAGGGAGAGACGCCGGGCGGCTTTGCCGGGATCTTCGGACGCATCGCCGAAGCCTATTTTCAGCGTTACGGCGACCAGTCCGAGGCTCTCGCGCGGATCGCGGCGAAAAACCACAAGAACGGGGTCGAAAATCCTTATGCGCAGATGCGCAAAGACCTCGGTTACGAATTCTGCCGCCAGGTCTCGGACAAGAACCCGATCGTCGCGGGGCCTCTCAAACGCACGGATTGTTCGCTTGTTTCGGACGGTGCGGCGGCGCTCGTTCTCGCCGATATGGAGACCTCTCTCCGTTTCAGGAAAGCGATCGCCTTTCGCGCCCGCGAACAGGTCAACGATTTCCTGCCGATGAGCCGGCGTGATGTCGTCCTTTTCGAAGGGGCCTCTCTTGCCTGGTCCCGCGCCCTTTCCTCGGCCCGCCTTGCGCTCGGTGATCTCGATCTCGTCGAGACCCACGACTGCTTTACGATCGCCGAACTCATCGAATACGAGGCGATGGGACTGACGCAAAGAGGGCAAGGGGCGCGCGCGATCCTCGAAGGCTCTACGCAAAAGGACGGAAGGCTTCCGATCAACCCTTCGGGAGGGCTCAAGGCGAAAGGCCATCCGATCGGCGCCACCGGCGTCTCGATGCACGCTTTGGCGGCGATGCAGCTTTCCGGCACGGCGGGAGGAATGCAGATCGCGGGAGCGCGGCTCGCCGGGGTCTTCAACATGGGCGGCACGGCGGTCGCCAATTTCGTCAGCATCCTCGAACCCTTGCGCGTCTGATGGCCCGCTTTCGCGCTCTCGTCCTTCGCGAAGAGGGCGGCAAACCCGTCCCTCGCATCGAAGAGATCGAGGAGGAAAGCCTCCCTCGAGGCGAAGTCACCGTCGCCGTCGACTATTCGACCCTCAACTACAAGGACGGGCTCGTCCTCGAAGGCTTGGGCCGGCTCGTGCGCCGGTATCCTCATGTTCCCGGGATCGATTTTGCCGGCACCGTGGAACGCTCAGACGCCCCCGAGTTCGCGCCCGGCGATCCGGTCATCTTGACCGGCTGGCGGGTCGGAGAGACGCATTGGGGGGGCTATGCCGAAAAGGCGCGGGTCAAGGCGGAGTGGCTCGTTCGCCGCCCGCAAGGGCTTTCGGCGCGCCAGGCAATGGCGGTCGGCACGGCCGGCTTTACCGCGATGCTCGCGCTCGGCGCCCTCGAAGCCCACGGTCTTCAACCCGGCGCGGGCGATGTTCTCGTCACCGGCGCGGCGGGCGGCCTCGGCAGCGTCGCGGTCGCCCTTCTTTCGAAGCTCGGCCACAAGGTCGTGGCCTCGACCGGGCGGGCAGAGGAAAAAGCCTATCTCGAAAGCCTCGGCGCCAGCGAGGTCATCGACAGGGCGACTCTTTCGGTCAAGCCTTCGCGCCCTCTCGACAGCGAGCGTTGGGCCGGGGCGATCGACGCGGTCGGCGGCGCCACTTTGGCGACCATCTTGACCCAGCTCGCCTATCGCGCCAGCGTCGCCGCCTGCGGTCTCGCCGGAGGCAGCGATCTGCCGACGAGCGTCATCCCCTTTCTGTTGCGCGGGGTCAACCTTTTGGGGATCGATTCGGTGATGTGCCCGAACGCGGAGCGGGTTCTCGCCTGGGACCGCCTCGCGCGCGAGCTTGCCTTCGAACGCCTCGAAGAGATGACGGTCGAAGTGCCGCTTTCGGCGCTTCCCTCCCTTGCGCCGAAGATCCTTGCCGGCGCCGTCCGCGGCCGCATCGTCGTCGCCCTCAAAGCGTGAAAACGGCTTTCGAAACGCACCCCCTTCCCGATCGTTTTCGGGGTTAGAGCTCTCTTGGGCGAGGCGCAGCCGGAAGGGCGCAACGCCCCTCCCGCCGTCGTCGCTGCGCCAACATGAAAAAGGCGCCGCCCTTTCTCGCGAGGCCGCAAGGGAAGGCGGTTTTCGCGGAAACCTGGATGAAACCCTGCATTTCTGCGATAGTGGGGGTTTGCGGCCCGCCCCGGTTTCAGCCGGGGAGGCTCTGGTCCCGCCGGAGAGGGCCGCGGGGGAAAGGGGATGCGGGAAACTCTTCTCGCCCGAAGGCGGCTTTTAGGGCTCGCCGCTTCGGGTCTCGCTGCGGTCGCGGCGGGTGGTTTTACGCCCCCCGTTTGGGCGCGCGTTTTGCGCAAGCCGTGGCGGCCTTTGCGGCGCTTGCCGATCGTCGTCCTCGATCCCGGGCACGGCGGCAGCGATCCGGGCGCGATCGCCCCGGACGGGACTTACGAAAAGGACATCGTTCTCGAAACGGCGCGCCGCTTGCGCTTGGGCCTCCTCCACACCCAGCGCTTCCACGTCTTTATGACCCGCGACAGCGACAGGTTTGTCGGGCTGCGCGAAAGGGTCGAATTCGCCCGCGCCCACCGCGCCAATCTCTTTTTGTCGATCCATGCCGACGCTCTCGCCGATCGGGCCATGCGCGGGGCCTCGGTTTATACGCTTTCGGCCGAAGCCTCGGACCGCGAAGCGGCCGCTCTGGCGAAAAGCGAAAACCGCGGCGAACGTTTGGGAGGGGTTGACCTCGGACGCGTGCCTTTCGAGGTGAGAGACGTTCTCCTCGATCTTCTGCGCGAGGAGATGCACAATCGCTCGATCCTTTTCGCGCGCGATCTTGTGGCCGCTCTCGGACGCGCCGTCTTTATGCTCGAACGGCCCTTGCGCTCGGCCGGCTTTGTCGTTCTCTCCGCGCCCGACATCCCTTCGGCTCTGGTTGAACTGGGGTGTCTTTCGAACCCGATCGAAGAGCGCCTTTTAGAGGAGAGCGGCCATCAATACCGCCTGGCGGGGGCGCTTCTTCTTGCGACCGAGCGCTATTTCGCCGGCGGCAGCCTCGTCTGAAAGCCTTTCTCTTGTCCTTGCTTCCGGGATCTCTTGTCGCTAAGGGATGGAGGGTTGCGGCCGTGAGAAAACGGACGCGGGCACAAGGGAACGCGAGGAGGGAAAGCGAGATGGAACGCCGGTCCGGGAATTTTCCGCTTCCGCCTCTTTCTTCGCCCTGCCTTTCTCTCGGCGAGGCGTGCGAGAGGACGGGCGAAGACGACGAAGGCAGGCGCTGCCGGCACTGCCCTCTCAGCCCCCTTTGCCTCGACGAATCGCGTTGGCTCGTTCGCGGCAGGCTTTGGCCTTTATGGCAGGATCGGGGCTGCGCCTAGAAATTTGCAGTCGAAACGCCGTCGCGGCGGCTGAGCGAAGGAGGAAGAATGGAGCGGATCGGAGTGGCGGTCGTCGGCACGGGCTGGTGCGGCGGCATACGCGCGCAAGCCTGCGCGGCCAACCCTCTCGTCGAGGGGCTTTATCTTGCGGAGACGCGCCCGGAACGCCTCGCCGAGGTTGCCGCCGCAACCGGCGCCCGTCTCGCCACGTCGGACTACCGCCAACTCCTCGACAAGAAGGAGATTTCCGCGGTCTTTATCTCCGCCACGCCGGAGGGTCTGCATTACCCTATGGCGCGCGATTTTCTGCGTGCCGGAAAAAACGTCTTTCTGGAAAAGCCGATCGCCATCGAACTGGCGGAAGCCGACGAACTCATCCTCATCGCGCGCTCCTCGGGCCTCAAATTTTCCATCGGCTATTCCCAGCGCTTCAATCCGAAGTTCGCCTATGTCAAGAAATGCGTCAGCGAGGGCACCATCGGCAAGCCGGTGAGCGTTCTCGTCAGCCGCCACGTCACCCGCAGCCTCGGCAAAAAGATCAGCGGCCGCGTCAGATTGTCGCCGGCGGCGATGGAGGCGACCCACGATCTCGATTTTGTCCTGTGGTGCCTTGCTCCCTCGAAGCCCGTGCGCGTCTATTCGCAAATCAATTTCGGCGCCATGCGGGAGAGCATGGGCGAAGGGGTTCCGGACCAGCAATGGCTGACCGTGACCATGGAGGACGGGCTTTCGTTTGTGGTCGGGGGCGGTTGGAACCTGCCTCCTGGCTACCCGAACTTTTCCTCGACCTGGATCGAGTTCATCGGCACCGAAGGCGCCCTTATGGTCGACGATACCCACCGCGACGTGATGCTCAACACGGTCGCGAAAGGGGCCGCTTTCCCGATCTCGACCATGCCGGGGGAATCCTTGGGTCATGTCTACGCCGGTCCGATGGCGGCCGAAACCAACCACTTCGTCGAGGCCGTCGCCCTCGGACGGCCGGTCCTCGTCACCCCCGAAGAGGCGCGGCAGGTGATGGCAGTCTATCTCGCCGCCGACCTATCGGCCGAAGCGGGCGAGCCGGTCACGCTTCCTCTCGGCAACAAAGGCTAGGGCTCAAAGCCTATCCCGAAAAGGGCCGCTTCCCGCTCCTGGCCAACCGCCGGGTGCGGCGCTCCGCCGCCCCCCAAATCTCCGCAGAAACGCTAAATAACTGAAGAGGAGAAAGAGGGGATGAACGAGCGACCGGCGGATCTCTCTCGCTTCAGTGATCTCTCGCCCTGCCTCAGCCTGGGCGAGGCCTGCCGCAAGGCGGGGGAGGACGAGGGCGGCAGGCGTTGCATTCTTTGTCCCTTGCGGGAGCTTTGCCGCGACGAGTCGCGTTGGCTCGTCCGCCGCACGCCGCGGCCGCTCTGAAGGCGCCGGCGTTTGCGGCGGTTCCCGGTTCGGGCGCTTTTGCGATTGCGCGCGGGCCGGTTGGCGGGGAAGGCAAGGCCAGGGGGCGAATCATGGAAGACAGCGCGCTCTTCGAGATCCCGCGGAAGCCCCTCGAAGGGGCGCCGTGCAACGGCTGCGGGCTCTGTTGCGCCACCGCTCTTTGCGCCCTTGCCTTGGAGCTTCTCGAGGCGCGCGAAGCCCCTTGCCCGGCAATGGAATTCGCGAACGGACGGTTCTGGTGCGGGCTCGTGCGCAAGCCGAGCCGCTATTGCGGGACGCCGCCCTTGAGCGACCGCCTGATCCGGTCTTTTATCGAAAGGGCGCTGGCGATTGGCGAGGGTTGCGACGCCGAGGAATAAAGGCGCCGCGGCCGTCTAAGGCCCTTCGCTGCGGGACGCTTTGCCGGCGCTGAAAAAAAGCCGGCCCCAAAGGCTTGAAAGGCGCAAAGGACATGAGGCGAACGTCATGAACCCGGGCGAGATCGTCTTTTTGACCTATATCGTTGTCGCATTCGTGGTGTTTGCCGCGATCCTCGCCTGGGTGTCGCGCGCGTAAAGGGCCGAGCGTTCATCGCCTCTTCGCGCCGCCGGCAGGAAAGGCTTTTTCCTTGCCTCTCAAATGGCAAGGAGCCGGTCGTGCAACGCCTTGTCGTCGCGTAAAGCGCTGGCCGGGCCGCTAAAGCGGACCGCGCCTTTTTCGAGGACATAAACGCGATCGGCGAGAGAAAGCGCGACCTCGCTTGCCTGTTCGGTCAGAAGGATGGTGAGGCCCTGCGCTTTGAGTTCGGCGATCTTCTGAGAGAGCGCGTGGACGACGAGAGGCGCGAGCCCTTCGGAGGGTTCGTCCAAAAGCAGAAGATCGGGATTGCCGACCAAGGTCCGCGCGATCGTCAGCATCTGCTGTTCGCCTCCCGAAAGATAGCCGCCGCGCTGGTTGCGTCTTTCCCGGAGGATGGGAAAGAGTTCGCTCACCGTCTCGATCGTCCAGCGGCCGGGGCGCTTCGCCGCGCGAGCGCCGACCTCGAGGTTTTCCTCTACCGTCAGCTCGGCGAAGATGCGGCGGTCTTCGGGAACAAAGCCGATCCCGGCACGGGCGATGCGATGGGGAGACCAGCCGGTGATGTCGCGCTGCCGCCACAAAATCCGGCCTTTGCCCGGCGGATTGAAGCCCATGATCGCGCGCAAGGTCGTGGTCTTGCCGACGCCGTTGCGTCCGAGAAGGCAGACGCATTCGCCCTCTTCGATTTCGAGAGAAATGCCGAACAACACCCGGCTCAAACCGTAAGCGGCATGGATCTCCTCGACCGAAAGCAGGGCGCTCATGCCGCCGCCCCGAGATAGATGCGGCGCACCTCCCTGTCGGCGCGCACCTCATGCGGGGTTCCTTCGGCCAGAAGACGGCCCTGGTAAAACACGGCGATCCTTTGCGCGATCCCGAAGACGACCTCCATGTCGTGTTCGGTAAAGAGAAGGGTGAGCTTTCGTTCGCCGGCGATGCGCTCCAGAAGATGCATCGTTTCGTGCGTCTCGCGCGCCGACATGCCGGCGGTCGGTTCATCGAGAAGAAGCACCCTCGGTTCGCTCGCGAGAGCAATGCCGAGTTCGAGCTGCTTCTGATTGCCGTAGCTGAGCGTGCCGGCCTCGGTGCGCGCTTTCTCTTCGAGACCGACCGAAGCAAGAAGGGCGTTGGCCTCGTCGCGGTAAAAGTCCTCGGAACGCGACCAGAAATTCCGCCCATGGCCTTGATGGGCAAGGAGCGCGGCCTGGATGTTTTCGAAAACGCTCAGCCGCGCGAAGATGTTGGTGCGCTGGAACGAGCGCCCGATCCCCATGCGGCAGATGCGATGGGGCGGCGCCCCGGTGATGTCGCGGCCCTCCAAGAGAACCGTGCCGCTGTCCGCTTTGAGGTGTCCGGTGATGAGATTGAAAAAGGTGGTCTTGCCGGCGCCGTTGGGCCCGATCACCGCCGCGATTGCCTGTGCGCTGACGCGAAGGCTGACGTCGTCGACCGCGACAAAGCCGGCAAAGGTCTTGCGCAAGCGGCGGACTTCAAGCATCGCGCCCTGCCCATAACAGCCGCAAACGGCTCCATCCGGAGTGGAGGCCGCCGAGAAGGCCGCCGGGAAAGGCGAAAAGCAGCACCAGAAGCATGGCCCCGAGGAAAAACGGCCAGTACTCTGTGTAAGTGGTGATCTCCTTATTAAGCCAGACGAGCACCAGAGCGCCCACCGGAGGACCCCAGAAATAGCCCATGCCGCCGAGGATGGTCATGATCAGGACTTCGGCGGAGCGCGACCAGAAAACGTAATCGGCGAAAACGCCGCGGGCGAAGATGCCGTAAAGGGCGCCCGCAAGACCCGCAAAGGCGCCGGCGAGAACAAAGGCGGCCAGTTCGTAAGCACGCACATTGACGCCGATAAAGGCGGCTCTTTCGGGATTGTCGCGGATCGTCGTCAACATGCGGCCGAAAGGCGAATGGATGATGCGCCGCAAGAGCGCGAGCGATATCGCGATCAGGACAAGCGAAAAAATATAAAAGCGGTCGCCGGTGCTCAAATTCCCGAAACCGGGAAGCGCGGCCATCCAATGCAAATTCGGATAAGGCACTTCCGGTATGCCCTGATCGCCTCCGGTGACGGCGTTCCACTTATAGGCGATCGCCCACACGATCTGCGAGAATGCCAGGGTCAGCATGGCAAAGTAGATCTGGCTCAGCCTGACGCAGCAATAACCGGCAAGAAGGGCGAAAAGAGCGGCGCCGACGCCGGCCGCCGGAAAGGCGAGAGCGAAAGAGACGCCGTAGGTCTTCATCAGGATGCCGCAGACATAGGCGCCGACGCCGAAATAGGCGACATGGCCGAACGAGACGAGGCCCGTCACGCCGAGAAGAAGGTTGAGACTGACCGCAAAAAGAGCGTCGATGGCGATCTGCGTGCCAAGAAAGGTATCGTAGCGCGAACCGAGCCAAGGCAAAGGCAAAGCGAGAATAAAGATGACAAGCGTCCAGGGGATGCGCCCTCTGAGCGCGCTCTTCCGGCTGCTCATCGCACCGGCCGGCCGAAAAGGCCATAAGGGCGGATGATGAGGATGACGGCCATCAATACGAACACCGAAAAGAGAGAAAAGCCGGGAATGATGAGGATCCCGAAAGACAGGACCTGGCCATAGATGAGGGCTC
>JAJYIC010000401.1 GCA_021790295.1 Pseudomonadota bacterium
GTCACCTTGACCCGCGCCATCATCCATGTGGTCTCGGTCAAAGCTTCGCTCGAACCCGGCAAGATCGGTTATGTCCGGCTGACGAGTTTTGTCGAAAATACGCCTTCCGAACTGAGGGCGGCGATTACTCGGCTCAAGCGGCAGGCCGGCGGCCATCTCCGCGGTTTTATCCTCGATCTGCGCAACAATCCGGGCGGCCTGCTCGATTCCGCCGTCGCCGTCGCCGGCGATTTTCTTGACGGCGGAACGGTGGTCACGACACGCGGGCGCACCGAGGACGACGACCGCACCTATCGGGCGGCGCCTTCCGGCGACATGCTTCCCGGCGTGCCCGTCGTCGTCCTCATCAACAGCGCTTCCGCCTCGGCCTCGGAAATCGTCGCCGGGGCGCTTCAGGACCAAGGGCGGGCCACGATCATGGGTACCCGCAGCTTTGGCAAAGGCTCGGTGCAGACCATCATGCCGCTGGACGGAGAGGGAGCGCTGCGCCTGACGACCGCCCTTTATTACACGCCGTCGGGCCGCTCGATCCAAGACCGCGGAATCGAGCCCAACATCGTCGTCTCCCTGCCGAAGAACGAGCAGGTAGCGAACGCATTCGTCAGCCATGAACGCGATCTTTATGGCGCGTTCAAGAATACCGGACCTCTATCGGGGACCGCCAAAAAACCGAAAATCGCCTTGTCCAGATCCTCGGGGCGCGAACAACATCCGATCAAGCCGATGCTGATCGGGACCAAGAACGACGCCCAGCTCAAGGCTGCGGTCAATTATCTCGAAGGAAAAGAAGTGACCGAGAAGCGGGCAAACCGCGGCTAATACGTTGCTCTACCGCCCGAGATGTCGAAGACCGCGCCCGTCGAGAACGAGCACTCTTCCGAGGCGAGCCAAGCGACGAGCGCGGCGATCTCTTCGAGCCGCGCGAAGCGCCCCATCGGGATCTTCGAAAGCATGTATTCGATCTGCGCGTTGCTCATCTGGGCGAAAATGTCGGTGCGCGCCGCCGCCGGGGTGACGCAGTTGACGCGAATTGCGGTCGCTGCCAACTCCTTGCCGAGCGATTTCGTGAGGCCGATAACCCCGGCCTTCGCCGCCGAATAAGCCGAAGCGTTTGGATTGCCCTCTTTTCCGGCGATCGAGGCGATGGCCACGATCCTTCCGTAGCCGCGCGTCAGCATTCCCGGAAGGACCGCGCGACAGCAATAGAAGACGCCGAAGAGATCGACCTCGACGACGCGGCGCCACTCGGCCGGCGGATAATCCGCCAAGGAGAAATTGGGCCCCGAAATGCCGGCATTCGCGATGAGGATGTCGGGTGCGCCGAGCGCGGCCTCGCTCTCCGCCAGCGCTTTTGCGATCGTCTCGGGGTCGGTCACGTCGGCGAAGAAAGAGCGCGCGCCCGCAATCTCCTCCGCCGCGCCCGCCGCCGCCCTTTGATCGACATCCCAGATCGCCACTCGTGCTCCCGAAGCCGAAAGCCTCTCGGCAATCGCGCGCCCGATCCCGCGTGCCCCACCCGTGACGACGGCGACCCGTCCTTCGAGATCGATCCGGTTCATGGGCTCTCCTTCACGCCGCGCGCGCTATCGTTGTCCCCGCCAATACCGGGCGATAATAAGGCCTTGATCGGAAGAAGCGAGGCCGCGCCGGGAAAAAGTGGCCTTCCCTCGCCGTCGAGCATCCCGCGCTTGCGCAGATCGCGGAGAACGCTTGTGAAGTGCGAGGCGGCGATGCGGTCGATGCCTTCAAGCCAGTTCTGATCGAGAAAAGAGGCGAGGGCGGGTTGACGAAGCGCGGCCTCCCAGAGGATCCCAAGCAGAGAGGAGGAGGCTTCGTCCTCCTCGCGCTCCAGAAATGAAAGCACCGCCGCTTCCTGTGCGGCCTCGCGCTCGCGCGTATCCGGCCCCGGTCCGAGACCGAACTCGACGAGACCCCGACGCGAAGGCGGCGCGAGGGCGAAATGGGCGACCTCGTGAAGGATGACGTAGGCCTCCACCTCGCTGTTGAGGGCTCGTCCGTCCCAGTTGAAGCGGCAGCGAGCACCCTTGCGATGAACTTTCATGCCGAACGAGCGGGCGAGCGCGAGCGCCGCCTGGCGATCCCGCTCGGCGTCTTCTCCAACCGCGCGCTCCGCCGCAGTCGCGCGGATCCGGGCAAACCCCTCTCGGGCAAGGGGCTCTTTGAGGTCGCGGGCAAATCGATCGAGAATGCCGGCGAGGGCCTCGGGTGGGATCGCGGTCAAGATCATGCGCGGCAGATGGGGCGCCTCAAGGGATGCCGCCAGTCGGGGTTTCCTCGGCCGATCGATCATGATCTAAGAGGGCGCGTCCGCGAGGGGAACAAGAAGAGGTGCGGCGATGGCGGGCGTTTTGTTGTTTTCGAGCCCAGAAGACGATCCCCTTCGCTGGTCGCGGGCGCTCCTCGCGCTCGCGCCCGGGCTTGAGATCCGCGTTTCGCCCGCGCTCGGCAATCCCGCGGAGATCGACGCGGCCCTCGTCTGGAAGCCGCCCGCGGGCGAGCTTTCCCTCCTTTCCAATCTGCGTCTCGTCATCTCGCTCGGGGCCGGGGTCGATCGGCGGCGG
>JAJYIC010000402.1 GCA_021790295.1 Pseudomonadota bacterium
GGGCCTCCGATCTGGATCGGCGGCATGGTCGAGGCGGCTCTCGAAAGGGTCGGAAAACATTTCGACGGCTGGTTTCCGAACGGCCCCGACGCCGCCTCCTTTGCCGCGGGGTGGGAGAGGATCGGCACCGTCGCGCGCGCCGCAGGGCGCGATCCGGCGGCGATCACCGGAGCCGTCTATCTGACCCTTGCGATCGACGAGGATGCCGCGGCGGCAAATCGAAGGCTCGACCGCTATCTCGAAAACTATTACGGCGAGCCGGCTGCCATACTGCGCCGCCGGCAGGCCGTCTATGCCGGTCCTCTCGCGGGAGCGCGCCCTTGGCTCGAAAGCTTTTTCGAAGCCGGGGCGAGCCATCTCGTTTTGCGTTTTGCGGGCGAAGACGAACGCCATCTCGAACTTCTGGCCGAAGTCTGCGGTGCGCTTCGATAGGCGCATTGCGCCAAACCCGCCGCCCTCGGATAGGGTGAGGGGCTGCGAGCGGCGAAAAGCGGGGCAGGGGTCGGGCGGCGAAAAAGCGGGCGCGAATTCTCTCAGAGGCGGATCGGCGCGGGCGCTGGATTGCGGTATAGTCGGTTGCCAAGTGAGCGAAAAAGGGGAGCGCCGCAACAATGGACCTCCGCTTCACCCGAGAAGAGCTTCAATTCCGCGACGAGGCGCGGGACTTCATCGGCCGCAACCTGCCCGCAAGCACACGGAAGAAACTCGTTGACGGCCGCCCGCTCGACAAAGAGGACACCGTCTCCTGGCAGCGCATTCTCAATGCCAAAGGCTGGGCCGTCGCTCCCTGGCCTGTTGCCTGGGGCGGCACAGGCTGGTCGCCCGTTGAGCAATACATCTTCCAGGACGAATTGCAGCAGGCGCCGGCGCCGCTGCCGCATGGGATGGGCGTCACCATGGTCGGGCCGGTCATCATCGCCTTTGGCTCGGACGCGCAAAAGCGGCGCTTTCTGCCGCCCATCGCCAATCTCGACGAATGGTGGTGCCAGGGGTTTTCGGAACCGGGTTCGGGCTCCGACCTCGCTTCCTTGAGATCCTCGGCAAAGCGCGCCGGCGACCGCTACATCGTCAACGGGCAGAAGATCTGGACGAGTTTTGCGCAATTCGCGGATTGGATGTTCTGCCTCGTCCGCACCGACCCGGAAGCGAAAAAACAGGAGGGAATTTCCTTTCTTCTCATCGATATGAGAAGCCGCGGGATCACCTTGCGCCCGATCGTGACGATCGACGGGGGGCGCGACGTCAACGAAGTCTTTCTCGACGATGTCGAGGTGCCGGCGGAAAACCTCGTGGGCGAAGAAAACAAAGGCTGGGATTACGCGAAATATCTTTTGGGGCGCGAGCGCACCGGCATCGCCCGCGTCGGCACCTCGAAAGAGCGCCTTCGCCGCATCCGCGAACTCGCCTCTCTGACGCGCTGCGAAGGGCGCCCGCTAATCGAAGACGAACGTTTCCGCGAAAAGCTCGCCGCCCTCGAAGTCGAACTCAAAGCCCTCGAAATGACGCAATTGCGCGTCGTCGCCGCCGAACGCTCGCGGCGCGACAACAAACCCGATCCGGCCTCCTCGATCCTCAAGATCAAAGGCTCCGAGATCCAGCAGGCGACGAGCGAACTTCTGCTCGAAGTGGTCGGTCCCTACGCCCTTCCTTACGAGCCCGAAGGGGAGGGTTGGAACGAGCCTCCGGCCGGCCCCGAATGGGCCGCTTCGATCGCGCCGACCTATTTCAACTGGCGCAAGATCTCGATTTACGGGGGCACCAACGAGATCCAGAAAAACATCATCGCCAAGGCGATTTTGGGGCTTTGAAGGATGGACTTCGATCTCGACGAAGAGCAGAGGCTTTTGAAGGAAAGCCTCGATCGACTGCTTTCCGAGCGTTACGGTTTCGACGACCGCAAGGCTTACGGCCAAAACCGCGACGGCTGGAGCCGCGAGATGTGGGCGCATTACGCCGATCTCGGGCTTCTTGGTCTGCCTTTCCCCGAGCGCTTCGGCGGTTCGGAAAAGGGCGCCGTAGAGACGATGCTGGTGATGGAAGGGTTCGGGCGCGTCCTGGCGCTCGAACCTTATCTTGCGACGGTCGTTCTTGGCGGCGGGTTTTTGCGTCACGGCGCAAGGGAAGAGCAACTGGCGGCTCTTGTCCCCGAGATCGTCTCCGGCAGGCTCACCCTCGCCTTTGCCCATACGGAGAGGGAGTCGCGTTACGAACTTTCCCATGTTGCAACGCGGGCCAAGCGGGAGGGCGACGGCTGGATCATCGACGGGGAAAAGGGGGTCGTCCTCCACGGCGACAGCGCCGGGCGCATCATCGTCAGCGCGCGCACGCAAGGGGGCGAGCGCGAACGCGACGGGATCGGCCTTTTTATCGTCGGCGCCGAGGAGAAAGGGGTAACCCGGCGCGGCTATCCGACCCAGGATGGGCTTCGCGCCGCCGAATTCGCCTTTTCAAATCTGCGCGTCGGGCCCGAAGCGGTTTTGGGCGAACCCGGCGCCGCCTTTCCTCTTATCGCTCGCGTCGTCGATGAGGCGATCGCTGCCCTTTCCGCCGAGGCGGTCGGGGTGATGGCGGCGAAGAT
>JAJYIC010000403.1 GCA_021790295.1 Pseudomonadota bacterium
CCTCACGCCTGCACCGTGCGCTTCGACCCCGACGGGCAATGCGAGATCTGGGCTTCGAGCCAAGGCCATTTCATGATCCGCGCCCTCACCGCAAGGCTTCTCGGCATGAAGCAAAGCGATATCCGCGTCATTCCGGCGGAGATCGGCGGCGGTTTTGGCGGCAAGACGGTCATCTATATCGAACCGGTGGCGGCGCTGCTGGCGAAGAAATCGGGCCGCCCGGTCAAGATCGTGATGAGCCGGGAGGAAGTGTTCAAGGCGACGGGGCCGACCTCGGGCGCCTCGATGAGGGTCAAGATCGGCGCCAAAAAAGACGGCACGATCATCGCCGCGGACGGCGAGTTCCGTTTTCAGGCCGGTGCGTTTCCGGGCTCTCCCGTGATGAACGCCTGCATGTGCGCGCTTTCGCCTTATGGCATCGAAAACGCGCGCGTCGTCGGTTACGATGTCGTTTGCAACCGCCCGAAATCGGCGGCCTATCGCGCTCCGGGCTCGCCCATCTCGGCTTTTGCGGTTGAAAGCGTGCTCGACCTTGTTGCCAAAAAGCTCGGTTTGGATCCGCTCGAGTTCCGTCTCAAGAATGCGGCCCGGGCTGGAACGCCAATGGTTTACGGGCCGAAGCTGTCGCACAACGGTTACGCCGAAACGGTCGAAGCGCTGATGAAGCATCCGGGGTATCGCGCCCCTCTCGGTCCGAACCAGGGGCGTGGGGTCGCTTCGGGCTTCTGGTTCAACGGCGGCGGCGAGTCGAGCGCCACCATTCAGGTCGATGATGACGGCACCGTCGTCCTCGCTACGGGAAGCGTCGACATCGGCGGCTCGCGCGCTTCGATGGCCTTGATGGCGGCCGAGACCTTGGGCATCGGTTACAACGAGGTGAGGCCCATCGTCGCCGATACGGCTTCGGTCGGCTATACGCATCTGACCGGAGGCTCGCGCGTCACCTTTGCGACCGGGATCGCGGTCGTCGAAGCGGCGAAGAAGATCATCACCGAACTGCGCGGCCGGGCGGCCTTGACCTGGGACGTCGATGTCGAAGGCGTCATCTGGGAAGACGGTTGCGCCAAGCCCGCGGGCAGCAATGTCGGCGATTTCAAGCCGCTTTCGTTAAGGGAGATCGCCGCCAAAAAGGCGTTGACCGGTGGCCCGATCACGGCGGCCGCTTCGGTCAACGCGGGCGGGGTGGCGCCCGGTTTCTCGACCCAGTTCTGCGATCTCGAGGTCGATCCTGAGACGGGCAAGGTCACGATCCTGCGCTGGGTTGCCGCTCAGGATGTGGGGCAGGCGATCCACCCCTCTTATGTCGAAGGGCAGATCCAGGGAGGCGTGACGCAAGGGATCGGCTGGGCTCTCAACGAAGAGTATGTTTATGACGCCAAAGGCCGTCTCGACAATCCGGGCTTTCTCGACTATCGCGTTCCCGTCGCTTCCGACGTGCCGATGATCGAGACGATCCTCGTCGAAGTGCCGAACGCTCAGCATCCTTACGGCGCCAAAGGGGTGGGCGAGGTCAACATCGTCCCGCCGATGGCGGCGATCGCAAACGCCATCGACAATGCCATCGGAGAGCGCTTGACAAGCCTGCCGATGAGCCCCGTGAGCATCCTCGGCGCGCTTGGAGATGGAGAAAAGAGGTAGGTCCGTGGCGACTGCGCTTCCCGCGCGGGTGCGCCTGACGGCGGGGTTCAGCCGGCGTTATACGGCAGGCGTGCGCGAATTCGAGATCGAGGCGAAAAACCTTCGCGGCGTCCTCAGAGAGATGGACCGGCTGTACCCGGGGCTTGGCGAACGGCTCGAAGAAGAGACGACCGTCGCGATAGACGGCGTCCTTCACGAAGTCGGCTATTTCCAGCCCATACCCGAAGGGAGCGAGGTCTTTTTCATCCCCAAGCTCGAAGGGGGGTGAGAGGGAGGCTTCGGCGTCCGGTTTGCGGCCGGCGCAAAGGCCGGAAAACCCCGGTCCGGATCTCCTCGCCCTTTTCCCGGCGCGGGCCGCGAACTCTTTCTTGGCAAAAAGCGCGACCTTGGCGAGAAGCGGGCTTCCCTTATCGCCCTCCATTATCGCATAGCGGCCATCGCCGTGGCCTTTTCGAGGCAGACTTGAATCTCGCTTGCGAGCCGCGCACCATTCGCGGCCCTTCAAAAGCGAGCATGCCTCGCCGAGCCGTGGGGAGGAAAACGTGACAAGACCCCGTGCCGCAGACGATTTTGCGACCATACGCGCTCGTCTCGACGAATTGCGCCGCGAGCGCATCGAGCCTCTTCTCGCCGAAAGCGATGACGAAAAGCCTTTGCCGCGCCGCGGCGGTATTCACCGCGGCGAGGGCGAAGCGCGGCGCAAGGAAAGGTTCGAAGGTCTGCCTCCGCCTTGGGTTCCGACCATTTTTGCCGGGAAAGGAGGCGGGTAAACCGATTCTCCTCATGAATAATAAGATTTTACAATAAGTTACGGAGAGATATTTTATCGTTCTTAGGTCTTGTTTCTATAAGGCCGTGGATTTTTTGAAAAAATTCCAAAGGAACGGGTAGGATCCCGGTAACGGCGTTTTAGGCCTCGGGGGCGGGCGTTGCGG
>JAJYIC010000404.1 GCA_021790295.1 Pseudomonadota bacterium
GATGCTCCCTATCGACCCCGCCCTTCTCGACGCTTTGAGAGCCTTCGACACGCCGACCATTTGCAACGCCCTCGAACTGGTCTCTCCCGCGCGCCGCGCCAACGGCTTTACCCGAAGGCCGCTGTTCGCCGCCTTCCCCGATCTCCAGCCGGTTGTCGGCTACGCCCGCACGGCGATGATACGCTCGCGCGAACCGCACCCGCGCGGGCGCGAGGAAGGGCAGAGGGTCAGACTTCGCTATTACGAAGAGATCGCCCAGCCCCCCTTGCCTTCGATCGCGGTGATCCAGGACATCGACGAGCCCGATCGAGGCTTTGGCGCATTCTGGGGCGAGGTTCAGACTCATGTTCATAAAGGCCTCGGCTGCATCGGCGTCGTCACCGACGGTTCAGTGCGCGACCTGCCGGCGATGGCGTCGCCATTCTACGTGCTTGCGGGCTCGGTCATGCCCTCCCACGCTCATGTCCATCTCGTCGAGAGCGGTCTCGTGGTGAGCGTTGCCGGGATGATCGTCGCGCCGAACGATCTCATCCATGCCGACCGCCACGGCGCGGTCGTGATCCCGCCCGAGGCGGTCAAGGACATTCCGGCGGCCGTTTCCCTTATCGCGCGCCGCGAAAGGGTCCTCATCGAAGCCTCGAAAGAGAGGGGCTTTTCGCTCGACCGCCTGCGCCGGGCCTTTGCCGAGGTCGAGGACATCCACTAAACGATCCGGCGAACGCGCCCGGGGCCGGCTCCCGTTTGCGGGAGCGGCGCGCCCTCTAGATCTCGATTTCCCCGCCCAGTTCGACGACCCGGCCGATCGGCAAGCGGAAGAATTCGGTCGCCCTCAATGAAAGTTTCGACAGAAGGATAAACAGCTTTTTGAACGGCAGCGAAATTCCCGAACCCTCTTTCGCCAATATCTCTTCGTGCCCGATGAAAAAGGAGGTGTCGGCGAGATTGAGGTTGAACCCGCCTGCCCGCAAAAGGGCGAGGGCCCTTGGAATATCCGGTCTTTCCATAAACCCGTAGGTCACCGCGACGGTGTGGAAATTCGCCTCGAGAGAGCGGATTTCGAGCCTCTCGGGCTCGGCGACGCGCGGCACGTCGCGGGTGCGCACCGTCAAAAGCAGGTTCTTTTCGTGCAGGACCTTGTTGTGCTTCAGATTGTGCAACAGCGCCCAAGGCACGGCGTCGATCCGTCCGGTGACGTAGATCGCGGCTCCCGGAACGCGCAAAACGGTCGGGAGAGGGAGGGTTTCGAGAAAGCCCGAAAGCGAGGGCGCCGCGCTTGCCCGTTGCGCCGCCAGCCTCGCGCGGCCCCAGATCCACACCGCCATCAGCGTATAGGACGCCGCGCCGATCGCCAGAGGGAACCAGCCGCCTTGCGCGAACTTCAAAAGATTGGCCGAGAAAAACGACAGATCGACCACGAGAAAAAAGGCAAAGACGGGAACGGCCAGCCATAAAGACCAGCCGGCGCCGCGGCGCATATAAACGAATGCAAGAACCGTCGTCGCCGTCATGGTGCCGGTGACGGCGATGCCATAGGCGCTGCCCAAAGCGTCGGATGAGCCGAAACCGATCACCGTCAGAGCCACTGCCAAGAGAAGAAGCGCGTTGATCCCCGGCACATAGACCTGGCCCATCTCCGCGGCCGAGGTATGGCGAACCTGCATGCGCGGCAGATAGCCGAGTTGCACGGCCTGATGGGCAAGAGAAAAGGCGCCGGAGATGACCGCTTGCGAAGCGATCACCGTCGCCGCGGCGGCCAGCACCACAAGCGGATAAACGGCCCATAAGGGAGCCAGATGAAAAAACGGGTTCTCGCGCGCCAGAGGCTCTGCGAGAAGCAGCGCGCCTTGCCCCAGATAGTTGAGCATCAGGGCCGGAAAAACGAGGAAAAACCATGCGTTGCGGATCGGGGTCGGGCCGAAATGACCCATATCGGCGTAAAGGGCTTCCGCTCCGGTGACGGCGAGAACGATGGCGCCGAGAAGGATGAAACCGCGCGCAGGATCGCCGCGCAAAAGAGCGATCGCGTAACGAGGATCGAGAGAAAGGACGACTCCGGGGCGGCGCAGGATGCCGAGAAGCCCCAAAACCCCGATCAGCACGAACCAGCCCACCATGAGAGGGCCGAAAAACCCTCCGATCCGTCCGGTTCCGCGGCGCTGCACGGCAAACAGGCCGAAAAGGAGCAGAAGGGAAAGAGGGACGACGGCGCCCGCCAAAGCGGGGCTCGCGGTGTCGAGGCCCTCGACCGCGCTCAAGACGGAGATGGCCGGGGTCAAGACGCCGTCGCCATAAAAGAGGGCGACCCCGAAAAGGCCGACGGCAAGCACCCAGGGGAAGCCGAGAAGCGGGCGCCGGGCGCCGGTGGCGCGCAACGCCAAAGCCGTCAGGGCCAGAATTCCCCCTTCGCCGCGGTTGTCCGCCCGCATCAATACGGCGACGTATTTGATCGTGACGACAAGGGTCAAGGACCAGGCGATGAGCGAGAGGACGCCGAGGACGCCTTCCTTCGTCACCGCACCCTCGGAGCCGACGGCGAGCTTTATCGTGTAAAGGGGCGAGGTGCCGAT
>JAJYIC010000405.1 GCA_021790295.1 Pseudomonadota bacterium
GTGCGCACTTCGAGGACGGCGCGGCTCCCCGACCCTCCGCTTTCGGCAAGACCGAAACCGGGATCGAAAAACCCGGCAAAATGCACCCGGAACTCGCCGACCAAAGCGTCGTAAGGGATCATTTCGGCGGCGTGGTCGGGGGGCACAACGACGGCTTCGCGCGAGGCGAGGATGGTGAAATCGTCAGGGTCGAGAACGATCCCCCGGCGCCCCTCAGCGGCATAAAGAGGTTCCCAGAAGTCGTTCGGGTCGTAACAGCCGACGCGGTCGATATCGATAAGGCCGGCGTGGCGGCGCGCCCTGAAGCCGACCACCCTGTCCTTGCCCTCGCCGCCGACATCGACGGTAAAAGGAAGACCGTTCCTGATCGCCCCTCTGTCCGCCGCCGCGCCCTTCGGCGCTTCGATGAGCCCCACCTCCCGGTCAAGGCGGCGCAAGGCGGTGTCGCTGAACAGAGGCGAGCCGCGGCGAACCCGCAACTGCACGAGGCGCGAACCGGTGCGCACCAGGATGCTGAAGGCGCGGGGGCTGACCTCGGCGTAAAGAGGCCCTTTGTAGCCTTCGCGTATGCGGTCGAACTCGGTGCCGTAATCGGTGATGACGCGGGCGAAGACGTCGAGGCGGCCGATCGAGCTTTTCGGGTTTGCCGCCGCCGAGGTGCGCCTGCGGAGTGAGACGCGCTCTTCGAGAGGGATGATATAGACGCAGTCCTTTTCGAGGACGGCGCCCTCGGCCAGATCGATCCTGTGCATGGCGAGAAAGGAAAGCTTTTCTTCGACGGTGTGGCGGCTGCCGGGAAGAAAGCTCGCGCGCACGCGCCAGGCGGCCTCCCCGAGGCGCAGGTCGATGCTCGCCGGCTGGATCTGGTCGTCGCCGATCGGCGTCCTCGCCTCGATTTCGCGATCTCGCGCGATTTCGCGCAAAAGCTGGGAAGGCAAAAGGCCGGTCGAGCGTCGGGCCTCTGCGGCGGGCGAAAGCCCGCCCGGTTCGGTTTCGGTCATGGTCGAAAGCAACCCATTTTGCGCAAGGAGCATGGTCGAGAGCGCGCTCTATTGCTACCCCCGTTGCGCGTTTGCGCCCTTCGCCTTAAGTGTTGGGCGGGAGCTTCATGCGGAGAGAGCGATGACGATCTGCGAAAGCGTCGACGCCGCGGTCGGAAATACGCCTCTCATCGCCTTGCGGCGCGCTTCGGAAGAGACCGGCTGCAGGATCCTCGGCAAGGCCGAGTTTTTGAACCCCGGAGGCTCGGTCAAGGACAGGGCGGCGCTCTTTATCATTAAGGACGCCGAAGAGCGCGGTCTCCTAAAGCCGGGCGGGATCATCGTCGAAGGGACAGCGGGAAACACCGGGATCGGCCTCGCCCTCCTCGGCAATGCCCGAGGCTACAAGACTCTGATTGTCATGCCGCAGACGCAAAGCGAGGAAAAAAAGGAGATGCTGCGCCTTTGCGGCGCCGATCTGCGCCTCGTCCCGGCCGTCCCTTATCGCGACCCCAACAACTATGTCCGCTATTCCGGCCGCCTCGCCGAAGAGATCGCCAAGGAGGCGCCAAACGGGGCGATCTGGGCCAACCAGTTCGACAATCTCGCAAACCGCCGCGGCCATTACGAGACGACGGGACCCGAGATCTGGAACGATACCGAGGGCAGGATCGACGGCTTTACCTGTTCGGTCGGAACCGGGGGCACGCTTTCGGGGGTCGGCCTTGCCCTCAAGGAACGAAATCCCGCGGTCAAAATCTATCTTTCCGACGCGATGGGCTCGGCCCTTTATTCCTGGGCAAAGACAGGAGAACTCAAAGCCGAAGGCAATTCGATCACCGAAGGGATCGGCAACAGCAGGGTGACGAAAAACCTCGAAGGGGTCCCTCTCGACGGCGCCTTCCGGATCACCGACGAAGAGGCGCTGCCTCCTCTTTTCGATCTCGTCGTCGAAGAAGGCCTCGTCCTCGGCGGTTCGAGCGCGATCAACCTTTGCGGGGCGGTGCGCCTTGCCCGCGAACTCGGTCCCGGCCACACCATCGTCACCATCCTCGCCGATTCGGGAACGCGCTACCAATCGAAGCTCTTCAATCCGCAATTCTTGAAATCGAAGGAATTGCCGGTGCCGCGCTGGCTGGAGGAGAAATGACCGAGCTTTTGTTCCGCGAAGACGCTTATTGCAGATCCTGCTCTGCGCGCGTCCTTGCCGCCGACGAGCGCGGCATCACTCTCGACCGCACCGTCTTCTACCCGGCGGGAGGCGGCCAGCCCGGCGACACGGGCACGCTTCGCCTCGCTTCGGGCGAAGAGATCGCGATCGTCGATACGAAGAAAGGCGATCTTGCCGATGAGGTCATCCACCTCCCCTCGCCGGGGGCGGCGCTGCCCTTGCCCGGAACCGCGCTCGAGGCGGCGATCGATTGGCAAAGGCGGCATCGCCTGATGCGCATGCACAGCTCTCTCCACCTTCTGTGCAGCCTCGTTCCGGGCGCCGTCACCGGAGGCCAGGTCGCCGACGGCAAAGGGCGCCTCGATTTCGACGTTCCGGGTTCGAGCCTCGACAAGGAGGAACTCGCCGCCCG
>JAJYIC010000406.1 GCA_021790295.1 Pseudomonadota bacterium
CCGCGCCCCATCATCAGCTTATGAAGGAGTTTCTGGTCCGCCCCAGACCCGAAGATCCCCGCCTTACGAGAAGGCTTTCGGGCCTCGATCACGAAGGGCGCAGGGTCGAGACGGCGGTCGTCATGGAACGGCCTCTCACCCTTTTCCTCAATGACCAAGAGATCGTGACGATGATGACGATCGGCGATCATCCCGACGCTCTCGCGGTCGGTTATCTCCTCAACCAGAACATGCTGCGGCCGCAGGACCGCATCCTCGCCATCGACCATGACGAGGAACTCGAAACGATCGTCGTGCGCACCGAGAGGAAGACCGATTTCGAGGAAAAGCTCAAAAAAAAGACCCTGACCTCGGGCTGCGCCCAAGGCACGCAATTCGGCGATCTGATGGAAAGGTTCGAGGAAGCCCGGCTCGACCCCGAGGCCGTGCTCAAAACCTCGTGGCTTTATGCCTTGAGCCGGAAGATCAACACTGTGCCGAGTCTCTATCTGGCCGCCGGCGCGATCCATGGCTGCGTCTTGTGCGAAGAGGACAGGCCTCTCGTCTATATGGAGGATGTGGGGCGCCACAACGCCGTCGATAAGATCGCCGGCTACATGCACCTCAACGCCGTCTCGCCCAAGGGCAAGATTTTTTATACGACCGGGCGCCTCACTTCGGAGATGGTGATCAAGACGGTGCGCATGGCGATCCCGATCCTGATCTCGCGTTCGGGGTTTACCGCCTTCGGGGTAGAACTTGCCCGCCAGGCGGGGCTGACCTTGATCGGCCGGGCCAAAGGAAAGCGGTTTCTCGCGCTTGCGGGCGAAGAGCGCATCGTCTTCGACGGCGACCCCCGGGGGGTCGGCGAAGAATCTTCTCGCCTGTCGCGCAAAGGAAGCCGGGTCGAGGACGAGGGATGAAGCTTTTGGGGCTTGTTCTCGCCGGAGGGCGCTCGCAGCGTATGGGCGGGGGCGACAAAGGGGTGCGCCTTCTCGGCGAGCGGCCCATTCTCGATCGCGTGATCGAGCGCTTGAAGCCCCAGGTCGAGGCCGTCGTTCTCAACGCCAACGGAGACCCTTCGCGTTTTGCCCGTTTTTCTCTCCCGGTCGTGGCGGACGGGATCGAAGGGTTTGCGGGGCCTCTTGCGGGGGTGCTCGCGGGCCTCGACTGGGCGGCGGAGAACCGCCCCGATTGCGCAGCCGTCCTCAGCGTTGCAAGCGACGCGCCTTTCTTTCCCCTCGATCTTGCCGTCCGTCTCGAAGAGGCTCTCGCGCGGGACCATGCCGATGTCGCCTGCGCCGCTTCGGGCGGGCGCGCGCAGCCCGTTTTTGCTGTGTGGCCTCTTTATCTGAGAGCGGATTTGCGGCAGGCGGTTGCAAGGGAAGGGATCCGCAAGGTCGATATTTTCACCGCCCGTCACACGCGCGCCCTCGTCCCTTTCGCCATCCGCGAGGCCGACCCTTTTTTCAACGTCAACCGTCCCGAAGACCTTGTCGCGGCAGAGGAATTGCTCGCCCGTTTCTCTCTGTGAGGAAGGCGCGGAGTTTCCCTCCAGCGGTTGAATGGAGCCCGTTGCCGGGCACGCGCAAACCTGCGAGCATGGCGCGATGACGCCCTCCGACGCCTTGACGCTTTGGCAGCTTTTGAGCGCCCGTTTATGCCATGAGCTGGTCCCTCCCATTCAGGCGATCGGCACGGGTTGCGATCTTCTCGAAGGGGAGGAGGAGTTCCGGGAAGAGGCGGCGGCGCTCGTCAAGGAAAGCGCCGGCCGCGCCGCGAGCCGCCTCTCGTTCTACCGCTTTCTTTATGGCGTCGCCCCTTCGAGCGGGCTTTCGGGTGCGCCTCCCCATGCGCTTGCCGAAGGCTTTTTCGCCGGGACGCGGATCGCCTGCGTTTACGAGAAAGAGGCGAGGGAGCGCCCTTTGGCGTGGCAGAAGCTTGCCTGCAACCTTCTCGTCGTCGCCGCCGAAGGCTTGCCGCGCGGCGGGCGCATTCTGCTTTGCGCGAAAGAGGGCGGCCCCGAACTCGAAGCCTTTGGCGAAGGCGCCGCTCTTTCCCCCGAAGTCGAAGCGGCGCTATCGCTGCTCTTGCCGCCGGGCGAACTCGGCGCGCGAACGGTGCAGGCTCAATTTACCGGGCTTCTCGCCGCGGCGATCGGCTACCGGCCGCAGCTTGCCGAACGCTCGCCCGACCGCTTCCGCCTCTTGTCGCCGGCGTTGGTTTGAAAGGGGCCGTGCTTCGAGCGCGGCTTTTGCGTCCCTTTCAGTTCGCCCGCGGGCTTTCCGCCTGGCCTGACCACGGCTCCCTCCTATCGATCGGGATGCCTGGTGTCTGGTTCGCGGGTTCGAGAGGGTCGCGCATGACATAACCGCGGCCCCAGACGGTCTCGATGTAGTGATCTCCGCCGGTTGCCTGCGCGAGCTTTTTGCGCAGCTTGCAGACGAAGACGTCGATGATCTTGAGTTCCGGCTCGTCCATCCCGCCGTAGAGATGGTTGAGGAACATTTCTTTGGTCAAAGTGGAGCCTTTGCGCAGGCTCAAAAGCTCGATGATGCTGTATTCCTTGTTGGTCAGATGAA
>JAJYIC010000407.1 GCA_021790295.1 Pseudomonadota bacterium
ACCGTCACCCTCGCCTTTTGTCCCGGGCGCATCAAGCTCAGCTGCGTTTCCTTGAAATTCGCGGTGACATAGACATGAGGCAAAGGGATGAGGGAAAGGAGTTGCGTCCCCGGCGCCACATATTGGCCGATCTGCCCGACGCGGTTTCCGACAACCCCCGAAATCGGGGCATGGATCAGGGTGTAGCGCAGATCGGTGCGGGCAAGCCGCAATTCGGCGCGAGCGGCTTCGCGTGCCGCCGCCGCCTCCCGCCTTTGCGAAGAAAGAACGGTGAGGCGCGCCTTCTCGGCCGCAAGCGCGGCCTTTGCCTTGAGCAGCGCGGCTTCGGCTTTGCGCCTCTCGGCGCGCGCCGCCTCGAAACGTTGACGGCTGGCAAAATCGGTGGCGACGAGGGCGCGGTAGCGCTTGTAGTCCTCTTCGCGCCGGGTCAGATCGGCTTCGGCCGATGCGAGGCTTGCCGCACTTTCGGCGATGACGGCCTTTTGCAAGGTGAGGGTGCTGTCAAGGGTGGCGAGCGCCGCCTTGGCGCGGCTCTCTTGCGCCTCGGCGGCGGCGGTTTTGGCCCGGTATTCGCGGTCGTCGATACGGAAAAGCACCTCGCCTTTTCGCACCCAGGCATTGTTCTTGACCCGAACCTCGGCGAGATAGCCGGCAACCTTGGGGCTGACGATCGTAGTGTCGGCGTCGATATAGGCGTCCTCCGTCGACTGCTCGAACCGCCAAAGGGTCCACCAGCGCCAACCCAACCCGCCCAGAGCCGCGAGGAGGACGATGCCGAAAGCCAAATAGAGCGATTTGCGCATCCGCCGCCGCTGAATATCGTTGGGTGAACTGAACCGTTCAGTTTACTCTTGCGCGAAAATGCGATTGCCTCTAGGAGGCTGTCAAGCCTCGAACCGCGATCGGAGCCGTCGTGGAAGAGACAAGAAGCGCGCTTGCAAAAAAAGAGACGGCCATTCTCGAAGCCGCCAAACGGAGCTTTCTTGCCCGTGGTTACGGCGAGGCCAGCATGGATGCGATCGCGCGCGAGGCGGGGGTATCGAAGGCCACCGTCTATGCCCATTTCGCCAGCAAGGAAGAGCTTTTCGGAGCGGTGATCGCAGGGGAATGCGAGCGCCGTTTTGCGGCTTTTTCGGCGCGCGAGCTTTCTCCCGCCGAACCCGCTTTGTCGCTCGCCGTTCTCGGGCGGCGGTTTCTCGACCTCATCCTTTCGCCCGAAGCGATTGCGCTTCATCGCATCATCCTCGGCGAGGTGAGCCGTTTTCCGGTCCTGGGAGACGTATTCTGGCGCGCCGGGCCCGAACGCAATCTCTTGCAGATCGAGGCCTTTATGAAGCGCGCCCAAAGCGCGGGAACGCTCTTTTGCGGGGAGCCGCGGCGCGCAGCCGAAGAGTTCGCCGCCCTCGCCCGCGGCGAACTGCAGCTCCGCCGCCTCCTCGGGCTCGAAAGCGGGATCGAGGAAGGCGCGCTCGAAGAGGCCGTCGCGGCCGCGGTCGCCGTCTTTCTTCGCGCTTACGGGCCGCAGGAGCGCGTCGCACGCCCAGCGCCAAGACGCCAAAGAGCCTGAGAGGCAAGCGCATTCTTCGCCTTTCGCCGCAACCTCGTCTTTCGCGCAAGCGGTTGACGGCGGTCAAAGAGGCGTTCTTGCCTTCGTCATGAATTTGCAGATAGTGTTCCCATCAGGCAACCGAAGGGGGAGATCCGGTGAAACCACGAGTTGCGAAACTGGCGGCAAGCAGCGTCCTTCTCATCTCTCTTGCCGCTTGCGTCGCCCCGCCGATGGCGCCGACGGTCGCGGTCGTCCCGGGACCCGGCAAGTCTTTCGGCGCATTCGCCTCGGATCAGGCTCTTTGCGAACATTATGCGAGCGCGCAGGTGGGACCGGGAGCGGCGGCCGCCAACCAGCAGGCGGTCGGCGGCACGCTTCTCGGAAGCGCGCTTGGCGCGGGTCTCGGCGCCGCCATCGGCGGCGGGCGCGGAGCGGCGATCGGCGCCGCCGGAGGGGCGATCGCCGGTACCGGCTACGGTGCGGCGGGGGCCCCTTACAAAGAAGCGACCTTGCAGCACCAATACGATATCGCCTATGCGCAATGCATGTACGCGCATGGCAATCGCGTCCCCGGCTTTGGCCCTCCGCGCCGCGGCCCTTACGGGCCTCCGCCTTACGGGCCTCCGCCTTACGGCCCGCGCTGAGAAGGGCGCGGTTCGAGCGGCGGCTTGCTCCCTTGGCGCAACTCGACAGCGATCCGGCGCGGCGCCGGATCGACGACGTATTCTGTGAAGCGCTTGACCTACCGGACATATCGGGCATCCGCGAGCTTCTGGCGCGCGAGCCCGGATTGAGCGCTCAAGGGATCAATGCGCCGGATGAGGACGAAGAGGACGCCGAACCGTGACGGCGCGAGCCTTGGACGGCGAGGGAAGAGGACCGGCGGCCGTTGCGGTCGATCCGGTTGGTGGCGTTCGATATTCTGGGCTCGCGCGGTCCGTAGCCCTGCTGGCGCTTTTCGCAGGACGTGAGGGATCTCAGGCCCGCGGGAGCCGTCG
>JAJYIC010000408.1 GCA_021790295.1 Pseudomonadota bacterium
AAAACAAAACCGTCGCCATCAGGAAATAAATCGCCATGGAGGCAAGGGTCGGTCCGGCGTTGTCGGCGGCAGAGGGCGCCATGACGGTCGCCAGAAGCGGACTGAGGAAAGCGCGCCCCATGGTGCCGACGAAGCCGACCAGAAGAGCGGCGACGAACGCGCCGCGGATCGAGCCGATACCGCCGATCACGATGACCACGAACGCCTGGATCATCACGCTGTCGCCCATGCCGGAATCGACCGTAAAAATCGGTCCCGCCATCAGCCCTGCGAGTGCGGCGAGCGCCGCGCCCGTCGAAAAGAGAAGCGTGTAGAGCAATCTTACGTTGACGCCCAGCGCACCCACCATTACCCGGTTCGAGGCCCCGGCCCGGATCAGCATGCCGATCCGCGTTTTCGCGACGAGGCCGTAAAGAAGGCCCGCTACCGAAAGCCCTACGACGATGATCGCGAGGCGATAGGCGGGGTAGGGCGCACCGGGCAGAATGTCGACCTGGCCCGAGAGGAAGCGCGGTACGGTCGCATAAAGCGCGGTCGGCCCCCAGAGGATGCGCACCGCTTCGTTGAAGAACAGAACGAGACCGAAGGTCGCAAGGACCTGATCGAGATGGTCGCGCCTATAGAGCGTCCGGAACACGACAATCTCGGTGAAGACGCCCACAACGGCCCCTGCCGCAACGCCCGCCGCCAGCGCCAGAAGAAACGATCCCGTCTTCTCAAAGGTCGCCGCGCTCACATAGGCGCCGACCATGTAGAAGGAGCCGTGCGCCAGGTTGATGAGGTTCATAATGCCGAAAATGAGGGTCAAGCCGGCAGCCATCAGGAACAGCATGATGCCAAGCTCGATGCCGTTGAGCGCCTCTTCGAGAACGAGAAGATAGGGCATCGTCCTCTGGCCTAGCGCGGGGGCGGGAGGCGGAACGGTCCGCCCCCGCAGAGGGACCCTTTGGCCGCTATTTCGTCATGCGGCATTCTTTGTAATAGGCATCTTTGTGGTTGTGAAAGATGACTTTCACGGTCTTGCGGACATAGGTGCCGTCCGCAGCCTTGACGATCTTGAACAGGTAGAAATTTTCGATTGGAAAGTGGTTGACGTTGTAGCGGAACGGCCCTCGCACGGAGGAAAAGTTTGCCTTATCCAGGGCGGCGATCATTCCTTTCCTATCTTCGAGGTTTCCCTTGACCGCCTTGACGGCGTTGTTGATGAGGTTGATCGCATCGTAGCTTTGCGCCGCGTAAAACGATGGGCGATAATGATAAGTCTTGCGAAATTCGGAGACGAACTTCTTGTTGGCCGGATAATTGAGGTCCCAGTTCCAGAACCCGGCCTCGTAATTGCCCGCGGCAGCGGCGCCGACCGCCGGCAGTGTCGTCTCATCGGCGGTGAAGACGGAATAGAGGGGAATTTTGCCGCGCAGTCCCGACTGAGCGTATTGCTTCATGAACTGGATGCCCATGCCGCCGGGATAAAAGACGAAAACCGCGTGCGGTTTTGCCGCGCGGATTTCCGTGATCTCGGCCTGATAGTCGGATTGGCCGAACTTGGTGTAAACCTCGGCCGCGATCTTGCCTTTGAAATAGCGCTTGAAACCCGCGAGCATATCCTTGCCCGCCGCATAATTGGGCGCCATCAGATAGACATCCGTGATCTTGCGAGAGGTCATGTATTCGCCCATCGCCTCGGGCGTTTCGTCGTTCTGCCAGGATGCCGAAAAAAAGTTGGGGGCGCAGAGCTTGCCCGCCAGCTCATGCGGGCCGGCGTTGGCGCTGATGAGGATCGTCCCGGAACTGAGAACCGGCTGGCGTATCGCCAAGAGGACGTTTGACCAGATGACGCCGGTGACGAAGTTGACTTTGTCGCGCTCCAACATCTCCTCGGCAAGCTGACGGCCGACATCCGGCCGCATCTGGTCATCGCCATAGACGATCTCGGCAGGAAGGCCCGCCATCGTGCCGCCCAGATCCTTGAGGGCGAGGTTGGCCGCATCCTTCATATGCTTGCCGATGACGCCCGCCGGACCGGAAAGAGTGGTGATAAAGCCGATCCTGACCTTCGTCGCCGCAAGTGCAGGCGCCGTCAGGAGAAAAGCCGCCGACAACACGGCGATAAAAGTCTTTCTCATGGTGTTTCCCCCTTGTCTTCTCCTCGCTCTCACGAGCGCCAGCCGGCCTTCTCTGAGCCGCATCTCTCACCCGGGGCTTCTTCGCCACGGTTCGCGGTGAACCTCGAACAGGTGACGGCGGGAGCCGCGTGCCGAGGTTTCGCCGGCCCGGTTGCGATGTCGGCTCCGATCGCGGGTCGCGCGACGGCTGCCGCAGCCATTCTACGTCGGCCCTTCTCAATATCAAAGCCGCTTGCGGGTTCCGCCCGCCGCTTTCCATTATCGCGGCGGGAGAGTTTCACAACTGGGAGGATGCGATGAACGAGGAGGCTAAGAAGACGACGCTCAGGATGATCCCTTACGGCATCTATGTTCTGACCGCCGACGACGGAAAGGGCAATGTCGGCGCCGCAACGGTCAACTGGGTGACGCAGACCGCTTTT
>JAJYIC010000409.1 GCA_021790295.1 Pseudomonadota bacterium
AAAAGGGGCGGCGCAAAGCCGCAAGACGCCGTCGCGGGAAAGCGCCAAAGGCCAGGAGACTTCGCCCCACTCGTTCCCGGCGATCGCCGTCCAATGAGCCTTGAGGCGCGCGAGGCTCTGCGGGCCCTCTTTGCGCCCCCGTTTGCCGATGATGGGACCGGCGAGACGGGCGACTGCCGCGCCGACCGCGAGAAACCCACCGCCGCGTTCGGGCGGCTCCGCGACGCCGCCCCCTGCCGCGGTCGAAGCGCCTTTCTTCGCCGCCTCCTTCGCCTCACGGCGCCTTAAAGAGGCGGCCATGTCCGCGTTCCGACAGAGAACCCCACTGCGCTCTCCCGACCCTCAAGACCTTCTCGCCTGGTACGACCGGAACCGCCGCCACCTGCCATGGCGAACCCTTCCCGGGGAAAAGCCAGACCCTTATCGCGTCTGGCTCAGCGAGATCATGCTGCAGCAGACGACGGTCAAGACGGTTCTCCCCTATTTTGACCGATTTGTGGCGCTCTGGCCCGATCTTTCCGCCCTTGCGAATGCCGCGCTCGACGAGGTTTTGGCCGCGTGGCAAGGGCTCGGCTATTACGCGCGCGCCAAAAACCTCCTTACCTGCGCGCAGGCGATCCGGGACGAGCATGGCGGCGCCTTTCCCGCTTCGGCCGAGGCCTTGAGGAAATTGCCGGGGATCGGCAGATACACCGCCGGCGCGATCGCCGCGATCGCTTTCGCTCAAAGAGAGGCCGCCCTCGACGCCAACGCCGCCCGCGTCCTCGCCCGGGTCTTTGCCCTCAAAGAGGGAAGAGGCCCGCGCCTCGAAGCCGTTGCCGCTTCGCTCGTCCCGGCGGGCAGGCCCGGCGACTTTGCTGAGGCTCTGATGGATCTTGGCGCAACCCTTTGCACTCCGCGGCGGCCGCGTTGCTCTCTCTGCCCTTGGCGCAAAGGGTGCGCTGCCACCCGCCGCGGCCTTCCCGAAAGCTTTCCCGCGCCGCCCGCAAAGCGGCAGAAAAAAGAGCGTTTTGGGGTCGCCTTCTGGCTTCTGCGCGAGGACGGCGCGCTCTTTCTGCGCCGGCGACCCGAAAAAGGGCTTCTTCCCGGGATGATCGAGATCCCTTCGACCGCGTGGAAAAGCGAGCCCTGGGACCTCGAAGAGGCGAAACGCGAAGCACCCGAACCCGTCGACTGGTTTCCCGTCGAAGGCCAAGTGCGCCACGCCTTTACCCATTTCCGCCTCGATCTCAGGATCCTCTGCGGCACAAGCGAAAGCCCCCGAGAGGGTCTCTGGAGTCCTCTCGCGGAACTTTCCCGTTTCGCCCTGCCGACCGTGATGAAAAAGATCGTCCGCCATGTGCTCGAAGCCCGCGCGGAAGACGGTAAAAACTGAAACGGGGTTCTTTCAACGGGCGTAAGGCGGCGCGAAAGGCGGATAGGGATAAGGCGGTCCCGCGAAAAAGGGTCTTTCCGGCGCGAAGGGCAGGGCGCGGTAAGGATAAGGCGGCGGCGGAGAAGGAGGGTAGGAGCGCAGGGAACCGAAGCGGCCCGGCGCGGGCGCAAAAGAGGGCGCAGGGAAAGGGCGTTTCCGATAAGGGCGCGCGGTCTTTCGCGCATCGATGGGCTTTGCCGGAAGGCGGAGAAGAGGCTTTTCCTGCGGCAAAGGGACATCCGGCTTGGCGCTTGCGAGAGGCGGCTTTTCCCGCGGCAAAGGCGGATGCGGCGCCGCCGGTCGCGACGCTCTCTTTTCCGGGTGCGAGGGTTTTGCCGGGGCGGGAAGAGGCGGCGGCAAAGGCGCGCTTGCTCTCGGCACTTCTTCGCCAAAGGCGGGCGCCAAAGCCGCCCAAAGCGAAACCCCGACCACGAGTGAGAGGCCCGCAAGAGCCGGAATTCTCATCGCGCATCTCCCTATAGAGAGCCAGCGAAAATCGCCGTCGCGGGCACCCTCGCCTGTGAAGGCCGCGATTGTGGCGGCAAATCATCCTTTCTGTCGCGGCAAAAATGCGGCTTTGCTCGGCAACAGCAGGGCGCAAAACGCGCCGGCGACGAGAGAAGCCCGCGCCTCGCGAGGCGCCAGGGAGTTCTCGATCGCTCTGGGCGTTCTTACATATCGGATCTGGAGTTCGCTCGCGCGGCAAAGAGGAGAAGGGCGGAAACGCCCTTGGACGGCAGGATGCCGGAAGCGGATAGAGAGGAAGGGACGCAAAAAGGCGCCGACAGGGTCGTCGCCCGCTTCGCGATACGCACCCGCCGGTTTCTCGACGAAAAAGGGCGCCTCCTCGCCCCTCTTCCCGATTTCGCGCGCAAGCCCGGAGAGCTTGAAGCGCTTTACCGGGCGATGGTCCTCGCTCGCGCTTTCGACGCCAAGGCGATCGCCTTGCAGCGCACCGGAAGGCTTGGAACCTTCTCTTCGGCTCTCGGTCAGGAAGCGGTCGCGGTCGGCCTTGGCAGCGCCATGAGGGCCGAAGACGTCCTCCTTCCAAGCTTTCGCGAACATGGCGCGCAGCTGTGGCGAGGGGTCAGCCTTTACGAACTTTTCCTCTTTTGGAGCGGAGACGAG
>JAJYIC010000033.1 GCA_021790295.1 Pseudomonadota bacterium
GCGGCGCGCCGTCGATGCGCACGGGCCAACTCGGCATCTTGAAAGCGCCGGTCTCGGGGTGGTTCATCACCTGAAGAATGCCGCGGGTCGCGAAAGTCTCCTCGGCCATGAGTTCGCCAGTGTCGAAAACGGCGCCGGCGGGAACGCCGACCCCGGAAATGAGCCGCATCGCCTCGTCTTTGGTGTGGCGGCGCGTCCATTCGCAAAGGATCGCGTCGACGTCGCTTTCGTGTTGGAGACGCGCTTCGGCGGTGTCGTAACGCGGATCTCCCAAAAGCTCCTCGCGGCCAATCAGCTGCAAAAGCCGGCGCCAGTGTTCGGGATTGGCCCTGCTCGTCGTGATATAGACATAATCGTTGGCACCTTCAGGCTTGCACGGATAAAGGCCCGAAGGAACGTTGTTGGCGGCGACGCTTTTGGCGCCGCGGCGAGGGGCCGGTCGGCCGGTGCGGGCTTGGGTTGCAAAGCAGGTTCTCATGTAGTGCAGCATCGCGTCCTGCATCGCCAGTTGCAGGCGTGCCCCTTCGCCGGTCTCGCGACGACGGTAAAGCGCGGCAATCAAGGTCGAGGCCATCAGCATGCCGGTGCCGGTGTCGCCAAAGGATGGGCCGGGCTTGAGCGGGGCGCGCCCGGGTTCTCCGGTGACGCTGATGGGACCGCCGCAGGCTTGCGCGATCATGTCGAAAGCAAGCCCCTTTTCGTAAGGGCTCCCTTCTCCGAAGCCTTTGATCTGGCAATAGATGATGCCCGGATTGAGGGCCTTCACGACGTCATAACCGAGGCCCAGGCGCTCGATCGTTCCGGGTGCGAAATTCTCGACCGTGACATCGGCGATTTTGATCAGATCCTTGACGAGCGCGAGCCCCCGCGGCGCCTTCAGATCGATCGTCACCGACTTCTTGTTGGCGTTGAACATGTGAAAGTAATAAGGGTCGCGCCACGGTTCTCCCTCCGCGCGGCCTCGCCGCAGGCGCCGCCCGGGATCGCCCGTTTCCCGGTTCTCGATCTTGACCACCTCTGCGCCGAGCCAGGCGAGAACCTCGGTCGCCGAGGTCCCCGCTTCGAACTGGGTGAAATCGACGACGCGGATCCCTCCGAGAAGGTTTTGGTCAATGCTTTCAGCCGCCATCGCTCTCTCCCTTCCATCGTTTGGAACGCCGGCGCAAGCGCGCGGGCGCTCTTTTGAGTATTGCCGTCAGCGCCGCGGCGGATGGGCGCGGACAAAAGCCTCGTTGACCTCGGCGCCCCAGCCCGGACCCTCGGGCAGAACCAGTTCGCCCCTCTCGATCACCGGTGGGCGGGTGACGATCTCGTCCTTCCACAAGACGTCGTCGATATCGATCTCCATGACCCGGAAATTGGGGATTGCGGCGCAGAAATGGGCGCTCATCAAAGAGCCGAGATGGCCGTTGAAGTTGTGCGGCGCGACATTGATCTCGAAGGCTTCGGCCATGGCCGCAACCTTGACCGATTCGAGGATGCCGTTCCAGGCGACGTCGACGATCGCCACATCGACCGTTTGCTGTTCGAAAAACGGCAGGTATTGCCGCCGCCCGTAAAGCGACTCCAAAGAGGCGATCGGCACCCTCACCGATTGGCGGATCAAGGCGAGCGCGGCAGGGTCATAAGTGTCGAGTTCGAGCCAGACGAGATCCAACGGTTCGAGAGCGCGGGCAAGACGCAGATAGCCTTCGGTCTTGTAGTTGTAATTGGTGTCGAGATGAAGCCCGACCGAAGGCCCGGCCCCGCGCTGGAGAGCCGAGAGTTGGGCGACCGCCGCCGCGATGATGCTTTTGTCGATGTTGAGTTCGGGGTAGCCCGGCGCCTGATTGAACCCCGGGGCGTGGACATAAGGGCGGGCGCCGTCGAAACGGATGACATTGGTCTTGAGGCCTTTGAAACCGCGGCGCGCGACCTCGGCGCCGAGAAGTTCAAGATCCGTGAGCGAGGTGACCGGAGGCACTCCCGCCAGTTCCTTGATACGATCGGCGTACCGCACGCGGTAGCTGCCGCAATGCGACCAGTAAAGTTCGAGCCTGTTGCGCACGGGGCCGCCCAAAAGCTCGTACACCGGAATCCCCAAGGCTTTGGCCTTGATGTCGACGAGCGCGTTCTCGATGGCGGCGATGGCCTGCTGATTGATGCCGCCGACGGCCTGCCGGGTTGCGGCGTAAAGAAGGGCGGTGATGCGCTCGACCGGACGCGGGTCCTGGCCGATAAGACCCGCGCCGAGCTCGGCGATGACGCCCGCAAGCCCTTTGGCGCCATAACCCTCCATGAATTCCGACCAGCCGACGAGCCCTTCGTCGGTGGTGATCTTGAGAAAGGAGAAAACCCGCCAGCCGGCGTCGCAATGGAGCGTTTCGAGCTTTTCGATCTTCATCGCCACTCTCCCCTCGTTTCGGCGCGGCGATGATGGACCCGCGGGGGCTCTCCCCGCAACGCCGAAGGCTTTAGCGCGAACGGCAGCGCGAACGGCAGGGCGAACGGTCTTGTGCCTGGCGCGCCCTTGTGATAAGAGGAGGCATGATCGCTTTCAGACGCGCATTTCCTTGGTGGCGGCCCATCTGACGACGGGCGGCCGGGACTTGCGTATGGTAACGGGGCCGCCGCGGGGTTCGAGGCGGCCTTTCTTTTCGAGCGAATTGAGGCGGATCTCCCCGGGGCGGCGACAAAGCCGGAAGGAGTCCGATGCCGATAGAGAATTATACGACAAACGGCGGGGTTCGCGTCAGGCGCGAAATCCGCGTCGTCGATTACGAGGGCGCGAGCGAGCCTTTGATCGACAGGCTCGATACGAGACGCGGCCTTCTTTTCTCCTCGAGTTTCGATTTTCCCGGACGCTATACGCGCTGGGACATGGGCTTTGTCGATCCTCCTCTCGCGTTTTCGGCGCGCGGGCGGGATTTTGCGCTCGAAGCGCAAAATGCGCGCGGCGAGGTCCTGCTCGCGGCCCTCTCGCCCACCCTCGAACGCCTTCCCGAAGCGGAGATCCTCGCCGCCGATAAAGGGCGCATCGATGGGCGTGTCCGAAAAGGCGAAGCGCGGTTTCCCGAAGAGCTGAGGAGCCGGCAGCCTTCGATCTTTTCTCTCCTGCGCGCTCTCATCGCTCTTTTCGCGAGCCCCGAAGAGGGCCATCTCGGCTTTTACGGCGCTTTCGGTTACGACCTCGTCTTTCAGTTCGAGCCGATGCGGCTTTGCCTGCCGCGCCCGGAAAGCGGGCGCGATCTCGTCCTTTATCTCCCCGACGAGATCCTCCTTGTCGATCATCTGAAAGGCGAGGCGCGTCTTCACCGTTACGAGTTTTCGGCGGGCGGGGTCTCGACCGAAGGCTTGGCGCGGGAGAGCCGGCCTTCACCCTACCACAACGAAGGAGCGGCCGGGCAAAGGCTCGGGGAAAGCGATTATCCTCCAGGCGAATATGCGGCGATGGTCGAAAGGGCGCGCGAGGCCTTCCGCCGAGGCGACCTTTTCGAGGTCGTCCTCGGCCAGCTTTTCAGCGAACGGGCCGAAGAGATGCCGAGCGCGGTTTTCCGCCGCTTGCGCCAGGCGAACCCCGCTCCTTACGGCGCGCTCATCAATCTCGGCCAGGGCGAATTCCTGGTCGCCGCCTCGCCCGAGATGTATGTGCGCGTCGAAGGCCGGCGCATCGAAACCTGTCCGATCAGCGGCACGATCGCGCGCGGCGCCGATGCGGTCGAGGACAGCGAACGCATACGCATGCTGTTGAATTCGAAGAAAGACGAAGCCGAGCTGACGATGTGCACCGATGTCGACCGCAACGACAAGGCGCGCGTTTGCGAGCCCGGAAGCGTCAAGGTCATCGGCCGCAGGCAGATCGAGATCTATTCGCGCCTCATCCACACCGTCGATCATGTCGAAGGGATCTTGCGCTCAGAGTTCGACGCTCTCGACGGCTTTCTCTCCCACGCCTGGGCGGTCACCGTAACGGGCGCGCCAAAGCTTTGGGCGATCCGCACTATCGAAGAGGAAGAGCGCTCGGCGCGGCGCTGGTATGGAGGGGCGATCGGCCGCGTCACTTTCGACGGCAATATGAATACGGGGCTCACTTTGCGCACCATCCGCATGGAAGACGGGGTGGCGGAAATCCGCGCCGGGGCAACCCTACTTTACGACAGCGATCCTGAGGCCGAAGAGGCGGAATGCCGCCTCAAGGCGGCGGCGATGCTGGGGGCGATCCGCGGCAGAGGGGCGCGCGCGGCAGAGGCCCCCGCGGCCCCCTCTTCGGGCGCCGGGCGCAAGCTCCTCCTCGTCGATCACGAAGACTCTTTTGTCCATACCCTCGCCCTTTATTTCCGCGCGGCGGGGGCAGAGACTCTGACCTTGCGCGCCGATCTTGCGCGCGAAGCCTTGCGCGGAGGCGAGAAATTCGATCTCGCCATCCTCTCGCCCGGGCCCGGCCGGCCCGAAGATTTCAAGACCGCCCTGACGATCGCCCTTCTGATCGAACGCGGCATCGCGATCTTTGGAGTGTGTCTTGGCCTCCAGGGGATCGTCGAATATTTCGGCGGCCGTCTCGGGGTTCTCGAAACCCCGGTGCACGGCAAGCCTTCCCCGGTCGAGAGGCGCGGAGGGCGCCTTTTCGCCGCCCTTCCGAGCCGTTTCCTCGCCGGGCGCTATCATTCTCTTTACGCTCTCAAAAGCGCCCTTCCGCCCGAACTCGAAATCGTTGCCGAAACCGAAGACGGGATCGTCATGGCGATCGAGCACAAGACCCTCCCCATCGCCGCCGTCCAGTTCCACCCGGAATCGATCATGACCCCGAGTAGAGCGGTCGGCATGCCGATCATCGATGCGGTGTTGCGGGGTCTTTGCGCCTCCTGACCAGGCGGCAGAGGGTCGCGTCCTCCCTCATGTCCTCCGGTCACGTCCTCTGTTCGAGGATCAGGAAGGAACCTGTCCCATAAAATCGCGCTTGCCGATGTCGATGCCGAGATGACGCAGGATGTTGTAAGCGGTCGTGATGTGGAAATAAAAATTCGGCATCGCGTGGTGGAAGAGATACGCCTCGGCGCGGAAATTGCGCGGCTGCCCGCCGAGCATGATCGTTACCGTGTGGTCCTCATGGCCGTCGAGCTGTTGCGGCCGCAACGATTTGAGAAAATCGATCGTCTTGCCGATGCGCGAATGCATGTCGGCGAATGAGGCGTCGAGGTCGGGGAGCTTTGGCACCTCGACCCCGGCGGCCCGCCCGGCGCCCAAAGCGTGTTCGCTCGCCTGCCTCACCTGGCGGGCGAAGGTGAACATGTCGGGGAAAAGACGCCAGTTGAGGACGACGCTTTCGTCCCATTTTTTCGCCTTCGCCTGCGCTTCGGCCTTTTCCAGCGTCCCTTCGACGCCGCCCAGAAGCTGCAAAAAGACGGGCACCGAAGCGCTGTACATGGAAACGGGCATGGGATCTTTCTCCTCTCTTGTCTTGGAATCCCCGAGGCGATCTTAACGGGGTGGGAAGGAAGCGGGAAGCCTGAGGGCCCCCTCGCGCTCGATCGTCGAGCTCTAGAGGCGGGGGGGCCTTTCGCAAAGGGCCTCCTGTCAACGCCGAAAAGGCCGTGCTAATTTGCGCCCCTCAGGCGGCCAAAAACCGGCATGGGATCCGGGCGGCAATCGCAGCCGGAAAAGTTTTTGCAACCGGGCCATGACAAAAGAGAAGGAGCGGGCCTTCGGGGAAAAGACGACCCGCAGCCGCAGATGAATGCGTTTGCGGCTTTTTCCAGTTCCTGCTTCGAGCGCCCGCAGAGCGTATCGGAGAAACTGAGGCGATGAGGATCTCGAGCGAAGAGAAGGGGGGACGCGCTTTCGAGGGCCCTCAGAGAGAGCCCGTGATCGCCCTTTTCTTGCGATCGCCGGCGGTGATCCGCCTGTTGAAGCTCGTCCTCACCCTTTTCCTCTTCGCCCTTCTCTGGGAGGCGGCGTGCCGGGCTTTCCAAGTGCCGAGCTATCTTCTGCCGGCGCCGAGCCGGATCTTCGCCGCGCTTTTCGGGCCGGTCAGCTTCTTGGGCGACGGCTTGATCACTCTTTACGAAACCCTGCTCGGTTTTGCCGCGGCCCTCGTCGTGGGCGTCCTCGCGGCCTCCGCCGTCGTCGTCTTTCCCGCGATCGCCGACATCGTCATGCCGCTGTTGCTGATGGCGCAGCTCGTGCCGAAAGTGGCGATCGCACCGATCATGATGATCTGGCTCGGCTATGGTCTATTGCCGAAGATCGCGCTCGCCTTTCTCGTCTCCTTTTTCCCGATCGTGATCAATACCGCTTCCGGTCTCTCTTCGCTCGAAAAAGAGCTTCTCGATCTCGCCCACTCTCTCGAAGCCTCGCGCTGGCAGTTGTTCTGGAAGTTCCGGGTGCCAAGCGCCTTGCCGCTTCTTTTCGACGGCATGAAGATCTCGATCACGCTTGCCGTCATCGGCGCCGTCATCTCCGAATTCGTCGGCGGCTCGCAAGGGCTCGGTTTCCTCATCCTCATGGCCAACCAGCAGCTCAACACGGCCCTCGCTTTCGCCTCTTTGCTTTTGATGTCGCTCGGCGGCATCGTTCTTTACGCCCTTGTCGAACTTGCCGAACGGATCCTCATCCCGTGGAACCTTTCCGAGGAACGTTGGGTGAAGGCGGGGGGCCTTTGATGGGCTCGGCCGATAGGGTTGCGGCGATCGAGGCGCGCGGCGTCGGCATGGTCTACAACCGCAAGAGAACCTCGCTTGTTGCGCTCGAGGCGATCGATCTGACGGTGAAGAAAGAGGAGTTCGTCTCCCTTTTGGGCCCGAGCGGCTGCGGCAAGACCACCCTTTTGAAGCTCATCTCCGGTCTTCTGCCGCCGAGCGCGGGCGCCATCATGGTGGAAGGCGCGCCCGTGCTGGGCCCACAACGCAAGATCGGCATCGTCTTTCAGACCCCGGCATTGATGAAATGGCGTTCGGTCGAGAAAAACGTGATGCTGCCGGCCGAGGTCCTCGGTCTCGAACGCAAAAAGTCTCGGCAAAGAGCGCAAGAGCTGATCGATCTCGTCGGGCTTACGGGGTTCGAAAGGAAATACCCGCACGAGCTTTCGGGGGGCATGCAGCAAAGGGTCGGGATCGCGCGCGCCCTCATCCACGACCCTTCGATCCTTCTTCTCGACGAGCCGTTCGGCGCGCTCGACCTGATGACCCGAAGCCAGCTCAACCTCGAACTTTTGCGCATCTGGAGTGAGAGGCGTCAGACGAGCCTTCTCATCACCCACAGCATCCCGGAAGCGGTGTTCCTTTCGGACCGGGTCGTCGTTCTGAGCGCGCGGCCGGGGCGCGTCCTCGACATCCTCGAGGTCTCTCTGCCACGGCCGCGCACGCCGGAAATGCGCGTCGGCCGAAAGTTCGTCGAACTGGTCGATCAGGTGAGCCGGCGGATCGGTCTCGAATACGCCTGAGCCAGTGGGAAGCAACAAAGAAGAAGCAGAGGAAAAGAGCGATGATCTCGAAATTGAAAAGGATCGGCGCGGCTCTCGTTTTCGCCCTTCTCTTGCCGCGCACGGCCGGCGCTGCGGAAAAGGTCTCCTTCGCCCTCAACTGGATCCCTTACGGCCTCCATCTCGGCGTTTATGCGGCGGCGGCCGAAGGATTTTACAAAGCGAAAGGGATCGACATCCACATCTCGCGCGGTTTCGGTTCGGGCGACACGGCCAAACGCATCGCCGCCGGCGCCGAGGATTTCGGTCTTGCCGACGCCGATTCGGTGATCCTCGCCCGGGCCAAAGGGCTGCCGCTCAAGATGGTGGCCATGATCCTCGCCCGCTCGCCCGACATCGTCTATTACCTCAAAGGGAAAGGGATCAAGACCCTCAAGGATCTTGCCGGCCACAGCGCCGGGACCTCGGTCGGGGGCGCACCGCTCCTGCTTTTTCCGGCGCTGGCGAAGGCGGCGGGCCTCGATCGCGCGCGCGTCCGCCTCGTCTACATGCCGCCTTCAGCCTTTGCCGCAAGCCTTGCTTCGGGACGAGTGGATGCGCTTTTCACCTTTGCCACCCTCGAACCGAGCATCATGAAGGCGGCCCGCGAAGGCGGGGTCAAAATCGGCAAGTTCCCTTATTCCGATTACGGCATAGACCCCTATTCGGTCGGCGTCGTCACCAATGACGCGACCATCAAAAACCATCCCCGCCTCGTGCGGCGGGTGGTCGCGGCGACGATCGAGGGTTATGCCTGGGCCGTTCAAAACCCGGCCGCCGCGGCGGCGCTTTTCGTCAAACGCTTTCCTTCGGCCTCGGCGGCCGTGACTGAAGCGCAGTTCGCCGTCGTCTTGCGGCACATGATGACGCCTCTGACGCAGAAAGAGGGTCTTGGCTCGATCGACAGGAAAAAGATGGCGCGCACGATCGCCCTCATCGACGGCTACGCCCATTTCCAGAAGAAGCCGACCCCGAAAGAGGTCTACACCATGAAATTCCTGCCCTTTATAGCGGCGAAGGGTAACTGAAGAGGCGCCGAAGCGGAGAAGGGGAAAGCCTGCGCCATCAAACAGAGAGGAGCCGCGCGAGGAGCGCGTCGATCCTTTCCGCAATGCCGTTTTCGCCGAGCGCCTCGCGGATCACGCGGCGCGAAGCGGTGAAGTGCGCGCCTTCCCTGAGCGGCACCAGGGCGGCGATCCGCTCGGCCTCTTCCGCGGCCGCGGCCAGGTCCCGGTGCAGCGCCTCCCTCGGATCGAACTCGGGGATCGGCAGCTCCCAGACGAGCTTGTCGATGTGCCGCCGACCGAAAGCGCCGACTGCTTGCATCGGCACGATGCGGGCGAGAACCGAGCGGCTGTTGAGGATGGCGACGAGGTACCGCGCCTCGTCGATGCCGCGAGCCGCCGCCCAGTAGGCTTGGTGGTCGATAATCACCCGCGCGTCTTCGAGGATCGCCGCGCTGAGGAGCTTTCCTGCCTTGGTGTAGACGACCCTCAGCCCAGCCGGCGGCAACTGGGCCGTAAGCTTCCCCATATAGTCCAGTTGCTCGCGCAGCGTCATGCGCGGCGTGCCGTCCGCGCGCTTGGAGGAGTGCGCCGCCCATTTCCGCTCCGCGTCGCGCAACCATCGCGCAAGGTTTGGGTGTCCGGCATCGGCCGCGCCTGAGGCGTCGAGCAGATTTCCCCCTTCGATCGGCAGAACGGCGAGAGCCGTGCCCAGAAGCCGGAACGGCGCGATGCTTTCGCCGAGCAGAACCGGGCGGAGAAATTCCTGCTCCACCGGCCCGCGTGGCGGCTCCAGATTCTTCCATGGCGGCTTGTCGAGACGGCCGGTCTTTCCCCGCATGCGCGGCGCCGCCGGGTTTTCGCCGAGACGGCTCGCCGGCTCGCGTTCGACCAGGAAGAACCGCCGCGGAACGATCGTCGCGCCCTGCCGGAAGCGCTGCCGGTAGGCGCTTTGTCCCGTAAGGGTCGTCACCGGCGGCCACGGCGCGCGCTTGCGTGTCAGATCGGAATCCGCCTCGGCCTCGCTCGCGTTGCGGCCCGTCAGCGTGCCGGCGAATTTCTCGATCGTCTTCGGCAGCGCTCCGCGCTCGTCGCGCCCGGCAATCATCACCGAGGCCGAATTTGTCCCCGCCTCGCCAAAGAGCGGCCGCACCTCGGAAAGGTCCCACCCCTCGGCGATCCGAACTTTCACCGAACCGAGGTCGCCGTCCCGAAGGCCGGAAAAGGCCGGCCGGTTGACCGCCGCGTAGGGCATGACAAAGGCGATCGTGCCGCCGTTGGCCAGATACCGCTCGGCGGAGCGCGCGAAGAAGAGAGAGGACATGTCCTGATTGGTGGCGATCCTTCCGCCGACCCACAAATTCATCGGCCTGCAGGCTTCGCGCAGTCGCCGTTTCATTTCGGGGCTCAGATAGCGGTAGGCGACCCAAGGCGGATTGCCGATGACGACATCAGCGCGCTGCTCGGGGCGCGAAAGCCACAAAGGCCGCATCAGATTGCGGAAGACGAAAGGCCAGATGCCGTTCTTGCCCTTGTCGTAAAGCTCACGCAATCGCTCGAAGGTTTGCGCCATCGTCGAGGCGTCTTTTTCGGTGACGCCGGCGATCCGCAAAAGCCGGCGTTCGATCTGGTCCTGGCTGGCCGAATCTTTGAGACCTTCTTGGACGATGTGAACGCTCCCTTCGTAACGCGCCTGGTCTTCGGCAAACCCGGCGGGGATATGGAGAGGCGCCTCGTCGGGCACGGCCACGACAACGTCGCGAACCGCGCCCACCTCGCGCAGGTTCCATTGCATCGCGTCGCCGAGATAGACCGGAACGTGAAGCTCGCCTTTGCGCGCCTCGATCGCCCTGCCGAGCGCGAGGAGCCAAGTGACGCGGGCGACCATGACGGCGACGGGATGGACATCGAGCCCGCGCACCTCTTCAGTGCACATATTGACCGCTGCGGCCTCGCTGAGGCGAGCCTCCCTCGCCGCGGCGAGCTTTGCGCGAATCGCGTGAAAGAGAAACGTGCCCGAGCCGCAAGCGGGGTCGAGAACGCGTTGCTTGAGGGGATCGCGAAGCGCGCGCCTGACGACTTTCGCCGCGAGCCAATCGGGCGTGTAGTACTCGCCGAGATCGTGCCGTTGCGGCGGATCGATGAGGCTTTCGTAGAGCACTTTCAAAACGTCGATTTGCACCTCGCGAAGCCGGAATCGCGCGGTCTGGCGCGCGATCCGGCGCACGAGGTCGGCGCCGGCGGGCGCTTGCAGGATCCAGTCGAAAAAATCGCTCTCGACGGCGCCCCGGATACCGAGTTCGTCGAGAGGCTGGCCGGAGAGGATCTTTGCTGCGTCATCCGCGGGCTGTTCGAGCACCCGCGCGGCGATCGTCTTCGCGACGATCGTCAGATAAGTGTGCTGCAAAAAGAGCGCGTCGTCGCCGATGGGGGTTCCGTAAGCCTCGCGCAGGAGACCGTCCCAGAGCTGACGTTTGATCGCGACTTCCGGGTGTTCGTGAAGCTCCGTCCAGAGTTCTTCCAGCACCCCGCGAGCGCGGGCAAAGCTGAGGCTCTTGCGGCCGAGTTCGCGTTCGACCGTCAGCGGGTCGGGTTGAAGATCGTCGCGATTCGCGAGCGCGGGTTCGAGCCAAAGCAAAAGCTCGTCCGGACGCGCCGGATCGACCTCGTGGCGGCCAATCTCGAAGAGCCCGGAGCTGCGCCGCTCGAAGGCGATAAAGGTCGCGCCGTCGCTCGCGATCCCGACGAAGCGGCGCCCGGTCTTGCGCTCCCGGTCGGCAAGATAATCCGGCAGCCGCGCCAGAACGTCGCCGATCTCCTGCCGCAGGTCGCGCTTGAATTCGAAGACGAGGGCGCCAAAGAGCGCATCGACGCGGCCGTGCACCTCGGGTAGCCGCACCTCATGATCGAGGGCCTCGTATCCGATTCGAAATCCGTGGTGAAAAACCTCGGCGAGAAGGGTGCGGACATGCTCATGCCCGGGCCGCCGGGCAAGCATCGCGACGATTTCGGGAAGATGGTCCCGCCGCCAATCTTCAGACATTGGGCCGAGCATCGAAGAGCGCGGGTATCGCATCAAGCGCTTTCTTCTCGGCGCGCTCTCGCCTAGGATGTCTCGGATGAGAACGGCTCGATCCTCCCGCCAGCTCGATCTCTTCGAGAAGGATGACCGGCGCTTCGACATGGAACCGCCGCCCTCTGATTTCGTTCAGCGGATTCGCGAGGAGCTTCTGGCGACGCTGGCGAAGGTGCGCGGTGCCGACGCGCTGCCTTGGCGCGACCTGACGCAAGCAACGCTCGCCGAGATGCGGTTTCATTCGATCGCCGGCTGGCTGCCGGAAGAGGAAGCGAAGTCGTTGCGCGCCCAGTTCCAAAGCGAGATCGATCGCCTTTACGCGCCCCGCGAGAGCGCTGGCGAGCCGTAGATCATCACACCGAGAAATATTTCGCTTTCGGGTGGTGGACGACGATCGCCGAGGTCGATTGCTCGGGAGCAAGCTGGTCCTCTTCGGAAAGCCCGACGCCGATCGCTTCGGCTTCGAGAAGCGCCAAAATCTCCTTCTGGTCGGCGAGGTTCGGACAGGCGGGATAGCCGAAGGAATAGCGGCTCCCGCGATAGCCTTGGGAAAGCATCGCCTCGCGCTCGCGTGCCTCGAACTTGGCAAAGCCGAGTTCGCCGCGGATGCGCTTGTGCACGTATTCCGCCAAAGCCTCGGCCATCTCGACGGCAAGGCCGTGGAGGTAAAGATAATCCTGGTAACGGTCTTGCCTGAACCAGCGATGGGCAACTTCGGACGCGCGCGCGCCCATGGTGACGACTTGCAGGGCGATGACGTCGCGCTCTGCGGCATCCTTGTCGCGGAAAAAATCGGCGATAGAAAGGCCCCCTTCGCGGTTCTGCCGGGGAAAGGAGAAACGGGCGATCTCGCGCTCTCCCTCTTCCTCGAACAGGATGACGTCGTTCCCTTCGGCAGCGCATTTCCAATAACCGTAGGCCGCTTGCGGCAACAAAATCTCTTCGCGGATGACGATGTCGAGAAGACGGCGCAAAACCGGCCGCAGCTCGGCGCGCGCCCAGGTTTTGTATTCCTCGAAACTC
>JAJYIC010000410.1 GCA_021790295.1 Pseudomonadota bacterium
TTTGTCGGCTGCTTCGGCGTCGTCATCGATGGCGAGAGTGAGATAGACGGCTCCCGTGATCGCGTTCGGATCGCGCCCGGCGGCGCGCGCGATGCCGCCGATTTTCCTCCAACCCGCGGCAAAGGAGGCGGCGTCGGGGCCGTTCGGAAACCAGCCGTCGAAATGCTTTCCGACGCGTTCCAAAGCGGCCTCGACCATGCCCCCGATCCAGATCGGCGGCCCGCCTTCGCGCTCCGGGGTGGGGCCCAAAACCGCGTCCTTCACGTGCCAGCGGCCCTGCCAGTCGACCTTTTTCCCCGCCCACAAGGCTCGGGCGAGGCGCAGCCCTTCGAGCATGCGCCCGACGCGCCCCTCGAAAGGAACGCCCGCGGCCAAGAATTCCGCCGGGATATTCGGCACGTCGCCCGCGATCCCGACGCCCAAGACGAGCCGGCCTTCGGCAATGCGGTCGAGCGTTGCGATCTGATGCGCGAGCACCACGGGGTTGCGCAAGGCGGGAAGAAGCACCGCCGTGCCGAGCGTCACCCGCCGCGTCAGCGCCGCAACCGCCGAAAGCAGGATCAAAGGCTCGTGGCGCGGGCGCGCGAAAAGCGAATCCCCGACCCAAAGCGAGTCGTAGCCGAGGCTCTCCGCCTTCTGCGCCAGATCCAAAAGCGGCCGCGCCTCATGGTGCCCTTCCATCACCGCTTCTCGCGTCGGCAAAAGATATCCGATCTTGAATGCCATCGCCTTGCTGTTCCCCCTTTTCGTTCGCCGCGATCCTAGTCGATGCCGACGGTTGACGCGAGCGCCGCCGAGGAAGAACTCTCGCTTCTCAAACCGGGATCAGGTCCCAAACCGAAAGGCAAGGCGCATGGAAAGAGGGGGCGTAAGAGCGACCGGCATCGGAGAGCCTGTCCGGCGCAAGGAGGATTTTCGCCTTTTGACGGGCAGAGGAAAGTTCGGCGACGATCGCGTCCTGCCGGGGATGGCGCATGCGGTTTTCGTGCGCTCGCCTCACGCCCACGCGAAGATCCTGCGCGTCGAGAGGGGAGCAGCGCTTTCCTCTTCGGGCGTGCTCGCCGTGCTGGCGGGCGCCGACTATCTGGCGGACGGACTTCAGCCGATCCCGCACAACGCCGGCATCATGGCTCCGCCCGACCTCGAGGTTCGCGTGCGCGGTTCTCGCCCTATCGGCACCCGACATTTCCCCTTGCCCGCCGACAAGGCGCGTTTTGTCGGTGAGCCCGTGGCGATGGTGGTCGCCGAAACGATCGCGATGGCGAAAGATGCCGCCGAGAAGGTCGAAGTCTCGTTCGAACCTTTGCCGGCGGTTGCGCGCGCCGCAGACGCCGTGAAACCCGGTGCGCCGCTCCTTTGGGATGAGGCGCCGGGCAATCTCTGCATCGATGTCGAAACCGGCGACGAGGAGGCGACCGCGGCGGCTTTCGCGCGCGCCGCCCATGTCGTGAGGGTCGAGACCTGGGCGCGGCGAGTCACCGGGGTGCCGCTCGAGCCGCGCACGATGAGCGCCGATTACGACCCCGAAACGGGGCTTTATACCCTCTACACCGGAAGCGGCCGCGGCGTCGTCAAGGCGAGGACCGATCTCGCCCTCGTTCTCGGCGTGCCGGTCGAGAATGTGCGTTGCGCGTGCGAGGAGATGGGCGGGAATTTCGGCACCCGAAATTTCTTCTACCCGGAATACGCCCTTCTTGCCTGGGCGGCGCGCCGCCTCGGCCGGCCGGTCAAATGGACGTGCGAACGGGGGGAGTCATTCCTGAGCGACTATCAAGGCCGCGACCTTTTGATCGAGGCCGAACTCGCTCTCGATTCGGAAGGGAACTTCCTCGCCGTTCGCGGCTCGCATCTCTCCAATCTCGGCGGCCATGCCGCCTCCTTCGTCTCGCTGCAGAAAGGGATGGGCCTCTTGTCGGGCGCCTACCGCGTCCCCGTCGGTTATGTGCGCGGGCAGGGCGCCGTCACCAACACGGTGCCGACGACGCCCTATCGCAGCGCCGGACGGCCCGAAGTCATTTTCGCGATCGAGCGTCTCGTCGATCTCGCGGCCGAAAGGCTGGGGCTCGATCGAGTTGCCTTGCGCCGGCGCAACCTGATCCCTGCCGCGCTTCCCTACCGCAATCCTTTGGGCCTTACCTATGACGGCGGGTGCTGCGAGGAAGTAATGGAACGGGCGCTCGCGCTCGCCGATTGGGATGGGTTTGCGGGCCGCCGCGCCGCCTCGCGGGAGAGGGGCCGATTGCGGGGCATTGGAATCGCCAACTATATCGAGATCACGACCGGCGCGCCGCGCGAGCGCGCCGAAATCACGCTCACGCCCGAAGGACGGGTCGAACTCGTCATGGGCACGATGTCGTCGGGGCAAGGCCATGAGACGAGCTTTGCGCAGCTCGTCTGCGAATGGCTCGGCGTGCCGTTCGAAAGCATCGATTATGTCGCCCACGACACCCTTCGCGTCAAAGCCGGAGGCGGCTCGCATTCCGGCCGTTCGATGCGGCTCGCGGTGACCATCATCGGCAAGGCG
>JAJYIC010000411.1 GCA_021790295.1 Pseudomonadota bacterium
CGGGAAAGGTGCGGCAGACCGCGTCCGAACGGGCGGCGTAAGAGGGGAGATAGCCGCCGCCGTGGGCGGCGCAGATCTTGAGGCCCGGAAAGCGGTCGAGCGTGCCTTCGAAGATCAGATGCGAAAGCGCAAGCGTCGTCTCGAGAGGATTGCCGATGGTGTTGGTGAGAAGGCCGCTGCCTTCGAGCCTTCCCCCTGCCGCAAGCTCCGTCGTTCCCTGGGGATGGATAAAGACGAGGACCCCCGTCTCTTCGGCCTTTTTCCAGAAGGGGTGAAATTTCGCCTGCGAAAGTTCCTCGCCGTTGACGCTCCCCCCGGTCGAAACACCGCGGAAACCGAGCTTTTTGACCGCGTAATCGAGCTGTTCGGCGGCCAGCTCCGGATATTGCAGTGCGACCGTGGCGAAAGCGACAAAGCGCTCCCTTTCGCGGGCGCAGAATTCGGCGAGCCGCGTGTTCTGCAACTTGATGAGTTCGGCGGCCCTTTCCCGTTCGGCGCGATACCAATAGGGATTGATGCTCAAAGCCTCGACATCGATGCCTTGGGCGTCCATCGCCGCAAGGCGCTCGCTCAGATCGGAAAGCCTCAGCCACGGCTCGACTTCGGAGCCCGAAAGGGCGACCGCTTCGGGGATCGTGCAGTGGGCGTGGACATCGACGGTCTTGATCCGCCGGCCATTGATGACAACCTCGCGGCGCCGGGCCGGGGCTTCGCTTCGCCCTCCGCCGCCGAGGCTGCAGCCGACAAAGGCGATGCCCGCAAGGGCGTTCACCGCCAATTCCGCGCCGATAACCATCTTTTTTCCCTCCGTTGCTGCCGCTTTCAGGAGAAGCCTATACCAGTTCGCCGCGGTCCCAGGGGAAATTCGAGAGATTTTCAGCCGCGTCCCCAGGCGACAAAGCCGTCGTTTTTGAGAAGCGGTTTGCCGTAAGCGAGAGGGGCCCCGGAAAAAGTGAGGACCCGGCCGCCCGCGGCTTCGAGGATCGCCTGGCCGGCCGCGGTGTCCCATTCCATCGTGGCGCCGAAACGCGGGTAAAGATCGGCTTCCCCGGCGGCCAAAAGGCCGAATTTGAGGGCGCTGCCGCAGCTTCGCCTTTCCTCTACGGGGTAGTCGCGAAGAAATTCGGCGAGGCGCAAGCTGTCGCCGTGAGAGCGGCTGTGGACGACGACGAGCCCTTCTTTCGGCGCCGCTCGGGCCGAGATGGGTTCGCTCTTCCCCCCTTCGCGTTGCCGCACCGCGCTCCCGCCGCCATCGGCCGCATAAAGGACGCGCAAGGCCGGGGCGTAAACGACGCCGAGCCGGGGCCGGCCGTCCTCGACGAGACCGATATTGACCGTGAACTCGCCATTCTTGGCGATGAACTCGCGCGTTCCGTCGAGCGGATCGACAAGCCAGAAGCGGCTGCCGGCGGAAGGAAGGCCCTCCTTTTCGACCCGTTCCTCGGAGACCACGGGGATCAGAGGAAAAGCCTTTTCGAGAAAGGCGAGGATGATCCGCTCGGAAGCGAGATCGGCTTCCGTCACCGGCGTGCGGTTGCTTTTTTGCGCGACCGAGAAATCCTTTGCATAAACCTCGAGGATCGCCTCGCCGGCGGCGAGAGCCGCGCGTTTTGCCGTGTCGAGCAACGGGTCTGTCACTTTTGCGACGCCTCCTTTTTGGCGGGCTCACTTTTGGCGCGGATCGCCTTCCACACCCTTTCGGGGGTCAAAGGCATATCGATATGCTCGATGCCGAAAGGGGAAAGCGCGGCGACGACGGCGTTGACGAGGGCGGGCGGCGCGCCGATCGCGCCCGCTTCTCCGGCGCCCTTGATGCCGAGGGGATTGGTCTTGCACGGGACGACATGGGTGGAAAAGGCGAGGGGCGCCAGATCCGCGGCGCGCGGCAGGGCGTAATCGACGAGCGAACCCGAAAGAAGCTGGCCCGTTTGCGGATCGTAAACGGTGCGTTCGAAAAGCGCCTGGCCCGTGCCTTGAGCGACGCCGCCTGCGACCTGCCCCGCCAGCAGAAGCGGGTTGACGACCACCCCGAAATCGTCGACGACGCGGTAGCGTTTGATCTCGATGCGCCCGGTCTCGGGGTCCACTTCGACCTCGCACAAATGGCAACCGTTGGGAAAAGTCGAAGCGGGTGGGGTGAAATGCCCGCTTTCGGCAAAACCCGGTTCGAGGTCCGGCGGCAGGCGGCTCGGATCGAAGGCCGCCCGCGCCACCTCTTCGATGCCGACGCCGCGGTCCGTACCGGAGATTCTGAAGAGTCCGTCGGCGAAAGCGATGTCGGCCTCGGCCGCCTCCAGAAGATGAGCGGCGATGCGCCGGCCTTTGGCGATGAGCTTTTCGGCGGCGGCCGCAAGCGCGGCCCCGCCTACGGCGAGCGAACGCGAGCCTCCGGTTCCGCGCCCGAAAGCGACGGCAAGACTGTCGCCTTGGAGGACACGGACCCGTGCAGGGGCGAGTCCGAGAATTTGGCACAGGAGCTGAACATAGGCGGTTTCGTGTCCCTGGCCCGAAGAC
>JAJYIC010000412.1 GCA_021790295.1 Pseudomonadota bacterium
CGGCCTCGGCATGGCCTGTTCGCATTATGTGAGCGGCGCGGGAAAACCGATCCACCGCACCGGAGAGCCTCACGCGGTCGTCGAATTGCGCCTCGATTTCGACGGCGCCGTTACGATCCTGACCGGAGCCGCCGATATCGGCCAGGGCTCTTCGACCGTCCTTGCCCAGCTCGTTGCCGAAACCCTCGGCGTCGATCTTGCCCGCCTGCGCGTCGTCGCCGCCGACAGCGCGCTTACCCCCAAAGACAACGGCTCCTATTCCTCGCGCGTCACCTATATGGTCGGAAACGCGGCGATCGAGGCCGCCCGCCGTCTCGGGGAGGTTCTTCTCACCGCCGCCGCAAGGCGGCTCGGCGTTCCCCCGCAAGAGGTCGAACGCGCGGGCGAAGGGTTTTGCGCCGCCGGCAGCAACGAACCTCCTCTTTCTTTCCGCGACGCCGTCGCCGCCGCTCTCGAAGGAGGCGGAAGCATCACCGTCAAAGGCAGCTTTACCGTCCCTCTCGAATATCAGGGCGGGAAGCACAGAGGCGGCGCCGTCGGCTCGACCATGGCTCTCAGCTATTCGGCGCAGGTGGTCGAGGTCGAGGTCGACAAGGAAACGGGCGCCGTGCGCGTCCTCAAGGTGTGGGTGGCGCACGATTGCGGGCGCGCCATAAACCCTCTCGCCGTCGAAGGGCAGGTCGAAGGCTCGGTCTTTATGGGGATGGGGCAGGCGCTGTCCGAAGAGACCCGGTACGAGGATGGGCTTCCCCTTCACGCGAGCCTTCTCAATTACGCGACGCCGACCATCGCAGAGACCCCGCCGATCGAGGTGATGATCGTCGAATGCCCGGACGCGAACGGCCCGTTCGGCGCCAAAGAGGCGAGCGAAGGATCTCTCGCCGGCTTTCTTCCCGCTCTCGGCAATGCCGTCGCCGACGCTCTCGGCTTGCGCTTTTTCACGCTTCCGATCACTCCCGACCGGGTTCTCGAAGCTCTTGCCCGGCGCGAGCGCGAAAACCGCATCGCCGCCGCGAAAAAGAGGGCGTCGTGACCGCTCTCCCCGCGTTCGAGCTGATCCGCGCGAGAAGCCTCGCAGAGGTTCAGGCGGCTAAAGAGAGCCATCCCGGCTCCCGGCTTCTCGCCGGAGGCACCGATCTTCTCGCCAATCTGCGCCACGGTCTCGGCGAGCCCGATCTTCTGATCGACATCACCGGCCTGCCGCATATCGGCGAAATCACTGACGAAGGGGAGGGTTTGCGCATCGGCGCCGGGGTCAGCCTTGCCGGCCTCGCCCTCGACCCTTTGATCGCCCGCCATTTTCCGGCGCTGGCAAAAGCGGCTGCGATGATCGCCGGACCCGGCCATCGTTCGAGCGCAACCCTCGGCGGCAATCTCTGCCAGGAGACGCGCTGCATCTTTTATAACGAAAGCCAGTGGTGGCGGGCGGCAAAAGGCTTCTGTCTCAAATACCGCGGGACGATCTGCCATGTGGCGCCCACGGGCAAGCGCTGTTACGCGGCCTATAGCGGAGACCTGGCGCCGGTCCTTCTGGTTCTCGGGGCAAAGGCCGAACTCGCCGGGGAGAAAGGCGTGCGTTCTGTCGAACTCTCCGATCTCTTTCGCGACGACGGCGCATCTCACGTCGCGTTGGCCGAAGACGAGATCCTGCTCTCGCTTTGGGTTCCCTTCACCTCGGGACTCTTCTGCGGTTATGAAAAGGCGCGCCTGCGCGGCGCCATCGATTTTCCGGCGGCGGGGGTCGCTCTCGCCTTGTCGCGCAAAGGCGAAAACTTGGAGCGGCTGGCGATCGCCGTGACCGGGACCCAATCCCGGCCTTTTCTCCTTTCGGGCCTCGATGCCTTCTGCGGCCAAACCCTCGACGAAGAGGCGCTACAAAAGATCGGCAAGCTCGTGCAGAAAGAGGTCTCGCCGATGCGCACCACTCTCGCGCCCGCGCATTACCGGCGCCGCGTGGCCGCCGCCCTTGCCTGCCGCCTTGCCGTCAGCCTTTTCGCCGCGGCGGAGCCGGCGCGCCTTTTTTGATCCAGATCAAATACGCGCCCCTCTCGATCGAGCCAAACTCGCCGCAAAATCGGTATTCCGATACCGAATAGACCCGGGCGACCGGCCTATCGGGGAAAGCGTGGAGGGCGATTTTCGATGAGCGCCGCCTCTCTTTCGGCGATGAACGCCGCCGACGCTCTCCTGGAGCCCGCTTTCAGGGTGGGCCGCGGCCAATCTCCGGCGCTTCTTTATCGCGAGGAAAGCCTCAGCTACGCCGGGCTCGAAGCCCTCGTCAACCGTTTCGGCAATGCTCTGAAATGTAAGGGCGTAGAGCGCGGCGAGCGCGTTCTCTTCCTTTTGAAGGACACTCCCCTGCTCGTCGCCGGCTTTCTTGCCGCGATCAAGGTGGGCGGCGTCGCGGTTGCCCTCAACACCCGCTCGGCGGCTGAAGACCTGCGCTTTGCCATCGACGACAGCCTTTGCCGCATCCTTTTTGTCGATCCCGAATTCCTTCCAAGGAATTCGG
>JAJYIC010000413.1 GCA_021790295.1 Pseudomonadota bacterium
CCACGCATTCCGTGCAACGCAAAGGGTCGATCACATAGATCATCTCGCCGACGCTGATCGCCTCGTTGGGACAGACCGGGCGGCAGGCGTCGCAATTGGTGCAGGTGTCGATGATCCTGAGCGCCATGGCGATCCTCCTCAGGCGGCGTCGGCCAGAGAGGAAAGGCGGGCGAGCTTTTCGTGGCGGAAAGCGCCCCAAAGCGCGGCGCCAATTGCCCCAGCGTAGATCGATTGGGGGTGCCGGCGCACGGGAACTTTGACCTTTTCCTTATCCATCCCTTCCTGCATGGCGGAAAGGAGACCATCGTCATGCGCCAATCCTCCGGTCATGAGGACGGCCCCGTCGATGCTGCCGATCGTCTTCAGGAGCCTGATCAGGCGATCGGCCATCGCCGAATGGATGCCCTTCAAGATATTGGGCGCGCTGACCCCGCGCGAGACCATGTTGATGACGTCGGTCTCGGCGAGAACGGCGCAGATCCCGCTCACCTTTTCCGGATTGTCGGCTTCTTTCGAAAGGGCGCCGATCTCGTCCTGGGCGATCCCCAGATAACGCGCGATGTTTTCGAGAAACTGTCCCGAGCCCGAAGCGCATTGGCTCGTCATCTTGTAGGAGAGGACCTTGCCGCGCGGATCGATCCTGATCGCGCGCCCGTGGAGAGCGCCGACATCGAGCGCCGCGCCTGCCTCGGCGTCGAGGAATATGGCGCCGCGGCCATGGGTGGTCATCGAATAAAAGTGCCCGGTGTGAAAGGAGAGAGCTTCGCCCTCCCCGGTGCTGGCGACATAGGCGACCTCGCCCCGTTTCACCCCCGCCTCTTCGAGAAGGCTTTCGTAAGTCTCTTCGGCGAGGCGATACGGGTCGCGCTGGCGCACGCGCTCTATGCGCCGGGCAAGCCACAACGGTTCGCCCCCGGCAAAGGAAAAAAGCACCGCCTTGACGGCGCCCGTTCCGACATCGATCCCCGCGGTGACGGTCATGCCTTTCCCTTTCTCACTCGGCAACGGCGCGCCGCGCGAAAGCGGCCGCTCCGAGTGCGCCCGTATAGATCGACTCGGGATGGATGTTGATCGCGACCTCGCCGTAATTCTCGCGCACGAGACGGCGCAATTCCTTGACCGCGGCCTCGTTTTTGGCGACCCCTCCGGTAAAGGTGAACTCCTCGCGCACCCCGCCCGACCGGGCGACGATCGACATCGCGCGCAGGATGATCGAACGGTGAAGCCCCGCGACGATGTCCTCGCGCTTTTCGCCAAGGGCAAGCCGGTCGCGCAATTCGGCCCCGGCGAAGACGGTGCAGGTCGAATTGATGCGCACCGTACGCGTCGCCTTCATCGCCATCGGCCCGAGTTCGTGAAGGCCCATATTCATCTCGTCGGCGATATAACCGAGATAACGCCCGCAGCCGGCGGCGCAGCGGTCATTCATCTGGAAGTTTTCGACGATCCCCGAAGAATCGACCTGGATCGCTTTCGTATCCTGGCCGCCGATGTCGAGGACGGTGCGGGTTTGCGGGTACATGAGATGGGCGCCGAGACCGTGGCAGAGGATCTCGGAACGGATGTGCTCTTTCGTAAAGGGGAGCGTCACCCGGCCGTAACCGGTGCCGACGAGCCAGGTCTCTTCGAGAGGGGTCGAAAGCGCCTCTTCGAGCGCGGCTGCGATCTTCGCCCGCTCGGCCTCGAGCCGTGGCGCCGCGGCAAGGGCGCGCTCCAAAGCCTTCTCGAACTTGGACGCGAGTTCGCCTTGCGGAGGGCGGTTTTCGACCTCGATGATCGCCTTGTCGTAAAGGTTGAGAAGATGGTCGTAGGAAACGCCGGATTCGCGCGCGACCTCCTGCGCGATCGCCATAAAACGCGAGCCGGCAAGGTCGCGGAAAAAGTCGGATTTGCGTTTGGCGCCGACGGCGAAAAGCCCCGGCGCCTCTTCGCGAAGTCGCGCGAAGATGGCTGAAAGCGCCTCGCGTTCGGCCCCTGCGCTCGCTTTGAAACGCTCTCCCGAAAGGCTCGCCAGAGAGGTCGCTTCGAGATCCTCCAATTCGTCCAAAAACTGTTCGAGACGGAAGGCGCGTTCGAGCCCCTGAAGGAATGTGTCGAAGGCTTCGCCCGGACCGGAAAGCCGGGCGAGGGCGCGGCGGAAAAGGGTGAAACGGGCGCTGATCACCGCCTCGTGTTTGGCGACCCTCGTCGCGGTGTCGTAGTTCGAACGGGAATTGGTGATGCCGCGCCCCAAGACCTCGAGAAATTCGTCGACGAGAACGGCCTTGGTCGTCGTCGAACCGAGATCGATGCCGATAAAAGAGCGCATCCTTTCCCCTTTCCCCTACGAAGCCAAAGCCGGCGCGTTCTGCCGCTTCTGCTCGATCATTTGCAGATAGCTTTCGATCCGGGTCCTGATGTTCGAAGGCGAGAAGTAGCGGGGATCGACGAGATCGGTCTCGATAAAGGCGGCGGGCTTGCCCGTGCGCCTTTCGATCTCGCGCAGGACGAGAAGCTGGCCGGCGGAAA
>JAJYIC010000034.1 GCA_021790295.1 Pseudomonadota bacterium
TGCGCCGCAGGGCCAAGGAAATCCGCGCTCCCGCCCTCGCGGCCCTATGCGAAGGAGCCTTCCCTATCCATCTTTATCTCACCTCAAGCTCGCCGGAGGGTTCCCGCATGACCGATCTCGCTCTTAACGACACTCTTTTTTTTGGCGATGGGGGCATGGAGAGGCGCCGGGTCGAGACCCTCCTCGAAGAGGCGCTCGCCGGAATGGATGACGGCGAGCTTTTCCTCGAATTGCGGCATTCGGAAAGCCTCGCTCTCGATGACGGCCGCATCAAGGCGGCGAATTTCGATACGACGAGAGGCTTCGGCTTGCGCGCGGTTGCAGGCGAGGCCGCCGGCTACGCCCATGCCTCGGAACTTTCCGAAGCGGCGATTGGTCGCGCCTCTGCGGCGGTGCGCGCGGTCGCCAGAGGCTATAGCGGAGTCATGGCGGAGCCGCCCGCCCGCACCAATCGCAGCCTTTACACCGAGGAGAACCCGCTCGGCCTTGTCGATCTTAAGACGAAAACCGGCCTTCTCTCCGATATAGACGCTTATGCGAGAAGCCGCGATCCGCGCGTGCGACAGGTGATGGCCTCCCTTGCGGGAAGCTGGCAGGCGGTGCAGATCATCCGCGCCGGCGGCTTCCGGGTCGCCGACATACGCCCTCTCGTGCGCCTCAACGTCTCGATCCTCGTCGGCGAAGGCGAGCGCGTCGAAAGCGGTTCCTCGGGCATCGGCGGGCGCGAGCTTTACGAACGCTATCTCGATCCCGCCTTGTGGAAGGGCGAGGTCGATGAGGCGTTGCGCCAGGCCCTCGTCAATCTCGGCTCGGTTCCCGCTCCGGCCGGCGAGATGGTCGTCGTTCTCGGTCCCGGATGGCCCGGGGTGATGCTTCACGAAGCGGTCGGGCACGGCCTCGAAGGCGATTTCAATCGGCGCAAGACCTCGGCGTTTTGCGGGCGGATCGGCGAACGCGTCGCGGCTCCCGGGGTGAACGTCGTCGATGACGGGACCTTGTCCGCAAGGCGCGGCTCGCTTTCGATCGACGACGAAGGCACCCCTTCGCAGACCACCCTTTTGATCGAGGACGGCATCCTCAAAGGCTATATGCAAGACCGTATGAACGGCCGGCTCGGGGGCGCCCTCTCCACCGGAAACGGCAGGCGCCAAAGCTTTGCTTTTGCGCCGATGCCGCGCATGACCAATACCTATATGCTGGCCGGAGAGCGCGATCCGAAAGAGATCATCGCTTCGGTCAAAAACGGGCTTTACGCCGTTCATTTCGGCGGCGGCCAGGTCGACATCACTTCGGGCAAATTCGTCTTCAGCGCGGCCGAAGCCTATCGCATCGAGAACGGCAAGATCGCGGCCCCAGTCAAAGGCGCGAGTCTCATCGGCAGCGGTCCCGAGGCGCTCAAAAGGGTGACGATGATCGGCAACGATCTCGCGCTCGATGCGGGCATCGGCACTTGCGGCAAGGATGGCCAAAGCGTCCCCGTAGGGGTCGGCCAGCCGACTTTGAGGATGGACGGGATTACGGTCGGCGGCACCGCGCGCTGAAAGCCGCGTCGAAAGAGAGAGATCTCCTTCAGCGCAAAGCCCTTCGCCGCCACAAACGGCCGCTTTCGATCGCTTGCAAGGCGCCGAGAGCGGGAAGGCCGATCGCCAGATCGCGCGCCCTTTTGATCAGCGAAAGCGCGAGCGCGAGTTCGGGGCTGAGGCCGAAGCTCGCGCCGACGATGACATAGGCTCCCTCCTGCACGCCGACCCCGAGCGGAACCGCAAAAGCCGCCGTGCGCACGGCGTAAAGCAAGGCTTCGAGGATGAGTACGGTGGCAAAGCTCAAAGGCGCTCCGGCAACGCGCAGAGCGATCCACACCTCGACCCCGCTCGCGATCCAGCAGGCGAAATGGATCAGCGAATTTGCCGAAAGCCCGAGGCGGCGCTTGTAGATCGAGCCTATGGCGGCGTGCAATTGGGCGGCGCCGTCGGCGGTGCGCTCCGCCCAGCCGCGTCCGATCATGCGGGCAAAGCGGTCGAAGCGGTCGAAGCCGCGGCGCTGCACGACCAGGAAAAGAGCGGCGAGAAGGGCGGCAAAGGCAAGGCCGCTAACGGCAGGCAGGGCAAAGCCGGCGCCCGGGCGCACATGCAGCAGCCACAAAAGCGCCATCGCGACATAGGCGATCTCGGCAAAAAATTCGAGCGTGACGTCGACAATCGTGCTCGCCGCCGCGCGGGTTGCCCCGATTCCGAAAAGGCTCGCCGCTCGGGCCCCGAGGACATAACCGCCGACCTGGGAAAACGGCAGAAGCTCGGCTCCGGCTTCGCGCACGAGCCGCCCCCAGATCGGCGCCCAAGGGCTCGTTTCCGGCAGGAGCACGCGCCAGGCAAGGCCCATCACCGCGATCAGCGCCAGGTGAATAAGGCAGATCGCAAGGAAAGCGCGCCAACCGACGGCGGAAAGTGCGGCGAGGATCGCTGCGGGGCCGAAATGGGCGACAAGCCAGGCGATGACCGCAATCCCGGCGATCGCCGCGGCGATGGAAAGGAGCTTCATCGCCGCGCTGCTCCGCGCAAAAGGCGCCGGTCGTAAAGGGAAAGCCGCCTCTCGTTCTCGCCGAGGCAAGACTGGATCAAGTGCGCGGCGGAAAAATCGGCTCCGGAGATAGCCTTGCCCCCCGAGAGGGGAAAATTGTCGTCCGCCGCGCCGCCGAGCGCGATAGGCTCATCCGCGGCGGCCGCCCGTTTGCGGGCCGCCTGCCCCTCGGCAAGCCGGGCGTCATCCCTCATCGCCTCGATCCCCCTGGCGCTCATCATCGGCGGATCCTTTCATCGGTGGATATTGCCGGGCGCGCAAGAGCGGATTAGCATTTTCTTTTGGCGTTGTGCCGGGAGCCGATCGGATGGGTGACAGGCTCGCCGAGGAGGAAGCGGCTCGCGTCGCCGCGGTGCGCAGCTACGGCCTTATCGGCACTCCTCCCGAACCCGATTATGACCGCATCGCCGATATGGCGGCGCGCTCTACCGCCTGCCCGGCGGGCCTCATCAACCTCCTCGACGACAAAAACTTGTGGTCGAAATCCCGCTGCGGCCTGCCGCCCAGAAACCACCCGGTGCCGCGCGAGCTTTTTATGTGCTCGACGGCCGCCCTTGGCGCCGATCTTCTCGAAGTGCCCGATTGCCAAAGGGACGAACGGTTTGCCCACTTTCCGGTGGTGCGCGGCGAGCCCTTCGTCCGTTTTTATGCGGGGATGCCTTTGATCAACCGGCAAGGCTACCATCTCGGAAGCCTTTGCGTCGTCGATTTCGCCCCGCGCGAGAGGCTCAGCCTCGAACAGCGTGAGGCGTTGCGCTGCCTTTCCCATCAGGTCGTCACCTTGATGGAATTGCGGCGCAGCCTCGCCGAACTGGAGCGCGCGCGAGAGGAGGCCGCGGCCGAGCGCGACAAATCCGAGCGGCTGCTTATGAGCATCCTGCCCCAATCGGTTGCTCGCGAGCTCAAAGAGCAGGATCGGGTCGAGCCGCGGTTTTTCGATACCGCGAGCATCCTCTTTGCAGACTTCCAATCCTTTACCCGCCTTGCCGAGCGGATGGAGCCGAAATCTCTCGTCGATCAGCTCAACGACTTCTTTTCGGCTCTCGATGCGATCGCCGAAAAGAACGGTCTCGAAATGCTGAAGACCATCGGCGACGCCTATATGTGTGTCGGCGGGGTGCCGGAAGAAAACCGCACCCACGCGGTCGACGCCTGCCTCGCCGCTCTCCAGATGCAGGCCGAAATGGCCTCCGCCAACCGGCAGCGCGAGCGTATGCGCCTTTCGCGCTGGGAGGTCCGCATCGGCATCCATGCCGGCCCTTTGATCGCCGGCGTCGTCGGCCGCCGCAAGTTCACCTACGACGTGTGGGGGGATGCGGTCAACGTCGCCTCGCGCATGGAAGCGGCAGGCGCGCCCGGCCGGATCAATGTTTCCGCGGCGGTTTACGAGCGTACGCGGGAATTTTTCGATTTCGAGCCGCGCGGCTCGATCGAGGCGAAAAACAAGGGCCTCCTCGACATGTTCTTTCTGCTCGGGCTCAAACCCGAATTTGCCGCCGATGAAGCGCGCGCTCTGCCGAACCCCGCCTTTGCCGCAGGCTACGAGAAACTGGCCGCGGGCCGACCTTATCCTCTTTGATGCCCTCGTCGCGGGCAGGCGCGGCTTGCCTTTCGGCGCGGAACCGGCGTTGACTTTAACGGGCGGGCTCCCTTATATGAGCCGCCTCTCGGCGGCGAGAGAGGCGAGAGGAGTGAATAAGCCGTGAAGCGCACCTATCAGCCGAGCAGGCTCATCCGCAAGCGCCGTCATGGGTTCCGCGCGCGCATGGCGAGCGTCGGCGGCAGGCGGGTCCTCTCGCGCCGCCGCGCGAAAGGGCGCAAACGCCTTTCCGCTTGAGCGAAGAGGGAGCCTGCAAAGCGCCGGCGGCGGCGTCCGCCCCGAGGCTTGCAAGGCTGAAGACGCGCGCCGATTTCCTTCGTGTCGCCGCCTTTTCGGGAAAGGCGGCGGCGCCAGGTCTGGTTTTGCAGGCGGCGCCGGGGCCCGAACCCGCCGTTGGCGAAAGGCGCATCCGCGTCGGCGTCACCGCAAGCCGCAAGGTCGGCGGGGCGGTCATCCGCAACCGCTCGAAACGGCGTCTGCGGGCGCTCGCAAGAGAGGTGCTGGCGCGCGCCGGACGCTCCGGGACCGATTACGTTCTGGTCGCTCGCGCCGCCACCGTCGAGAGGCCGTTTAGGGCGCTCGTCGCAGATCTCGAAGGGGCGCTCGCGCGCGTCCACGCGCGCTTGCCGCAGGCGCGGTGAGGGCAGCGCGATGCGTTGCGCGATGCGTTGCGCGAGGAGAACTGACATGGGCCGGCGTCAAAGCGTGGCAAGCGTCTTTCTGCGCGGTGCGGTGCGCGCCTACCAGCTTCTTCTGTCGCCGGTTCTTCCGCCTTCCTGCCGCTTTCTGCCGAGCTGCTCGGACTATGCCTGCGAGGCGATCGCGCGCCACGGCGCCCTCGGCGGGGCCGGCCTCGCGCTCTGGCGCCTTTTTCGCTGCAACCCTTGGGGCGGCAGCGGCTACGATCCCGTGCCCCGAACCCTCCCTTGGATGAGACGGGGCTCGCGCCCCTAGGCTCCTCCGCAAAAACCCGAACCCTCGCACATGGAACAACAAAACCTCGTCATCGCGATCGTCCTTTCGGTCGCGATCCTGATCGCCTTTCAATTCGTGATCGAAAAGGTTGCCCCGCCCCCTCCGGCGCCGACGGTAGAGGTGCCCTCGGCGCGGCCCGCGGCTTCGACAACGCCGGGCAAGGCCGCGGTTGCGGGGGCGCCCGGCGCGGCGCTCTCACGCCATGCGGCGATCGCGAAAGTGCCGCGTGTGGCGATCGACACGCCGCGCCTTCACGGGTCGATCGCGCTCGAAGGCGCGCTTTTCGACAATCTGACGCTGGCGACCTATCACGTCGGCGTCAGCCCGCAAAGCCCCGAGGTCGTGCTGTTGCGTCCTCTCGGGGCAAAAGATCCCTATTTTATCGAGTTCGGCTGGGGGGCGACGAAACCGGGGGTTCCATTGCCGGGACCGCAAACCCTGTGGAAGGCGTCGCCCGGCGCTTTGACGCCGTCACACCCGGTGAGGCTAAGCTGGGACAACGGCAAAGGCCTTCTCTTTGCGCGCACCATCACGGTCGATCGCAACTACATGTTTTCGGTGACGGACAGCGTCCGCAACACCGGCAAGGCGCCGGTGACGCTTTCCCATTACGGACTGGCAAGCCGCACCGGCACGCCGCCCCCCGCAAGCTCCTATCTGATCCACGTCGGCTATATCGGGTTTCTCGGCGGTTCCTTGCAAGACAATATCGACTATTCGTTGAGCCCCAAGGCGCCCAAACGCTATGCTTCCAAAGGCGGCTGGCTCGGCTTTACCGACAAATACTGGCTGACCGCTCTCATCCCGCCTGAAAACGAACCCATCACGGCCGATTTCATGCACCTCGATCAGGGCGGGGTCAACCGTTACGAAGCCCTCTTTCAAGGGTCCCCGCTCACCGTGGCAGCGGGCGCGACCATCACGGCGAAAGACCGCTTTTTCGCCGGCGCCAAGGAAGTCGATCTTCTCGACGCCTATACGGCAACGGGGATTCCCCGCTTTGATCGGGCGATCGATTTCGGCTGGTTCTATTTTCTGACGAAGCCGATATTCCTGAGCCTCCAACTCTTCGGCAAGGTTCTCGGCAATTTCGGTTTGGGGATTTTGTTGTTGACGCTCGTCGTCAAGCTCCTCTTTTTCCCGCTTGCCAATAAATCCTACAACGCGATGAGCAAGATGAAGCTTCTGCAGCCGGAGATGCAGAAGCTGCGCGAGCGCTTTCCCGACGACAAGGCGCGCCAGCAGCAGGAGATCATGGCGGTATATAAGCGCGTGGGCGTCAACCCGATGGCGGGATGCCTGCCGATGGTGATCCAGATCCCGGTCTTTTTCGCGCTTTACAAGGTGCTTTACGTGACGATCGAGATGCGTCACGCACCGTTTTTCGGCTGGATCCACGATCTTTCCGCCCGCGACCCGACCTCTTTTATCAACCTTTTCGGTCTTCTGCATTTTGTGCCGCCGCACATCCCCCTGATCGGCGGCTTCCTTTCGATCGGCGCCTGGCCGCTCATCATGGGCGTCACCATGTTTTTGCAGCAAAAGCTCAATCCGGCGCCGGTCGATCCGGTGCAGGCGCGGATGATGATGGCGCTTCCGATCGTCTTCACCTTTATGCTTGCCCGTTTCCCGGCCGGGCTCGTCATCTATTGGGCATGGAACAACACGCTCTCGATCGCGCAGCAATGGGTGATCATGCGCCGCCGCGGCGCGGCTTGAAGCCGGGAGGAGACCTCGCCGCCGCGGCAATGGGCGACCTCTTCCCGCCGCGTCTAGAGGACCCTCTGCTTGTCGAAGAAGGCCGCCGCCTTTTCGCCCTTTCCTGCAACTTTGCCGGTGCGGCCGCTGCGGAGGGCTCTTTTCCCCCCGAGGATCTGCCCGAGATTGCCTTTGCCGGACGCTCCAATGTGGGCAAGTCGAGCCTCCTCAACGCCCTCCTCGGGCGGCGCGCGCTTGCCCGCGTCTCGAAAACCCCCGGGCGCACGCGCGAGATCCATTTTTACCATCTCGCAGGGCGCCTGATGCTCGTCGATCTGCCGGGATACGGCTATGCCGATGCGCCGGCGTCGGCGCGCGAGCACTGGGCGCATTTGATACGGCATTATGTCGAAAGCCGCGGCTCTCTCTTGCGCGTCTGCCTTCTCATCGATTCGCGTCTCGGCATCAGGGAGGCCGATCAGCCTTTGATGGCGATGATGGACGCCTGCGGCCTTTCCTACCAGATCATCCTTACGAAAGCCGATCGCCTGGCGTCGGGCGAAGGCGAAAGGGTCGCCGCGGCCGTCGCCGCGCAGGCAAGGGTTAAGAGGGCCGCGCACCCCGAGATTTTTTTGACGAGCGCGCGCGGGGGAGGCGGTATCGCCTCTTTGCGCGCCGCGCTTGCAAGCCTTGCGGCGCCCTCGCGCAAAGGCGCCGCGCCGCCGGCCGTGGCGCCGAGGGCGCGGCCGCGTTAAAGTCCCGGCATGACCTTTCCCCCCCGACATCCGTTCATCCTTCTCTTCAGGAAAAGGCGGGTTTCGCCATGAGCGGCGGCTACGAGTTTCTCGCGATCGAGGTGGACGAAGGCATCGCCACCTTGACCCTCAATCGTCCCGAACGGCGGAACGCCATCAATGCCGAAGCCCACGCGGAACTGGAGCGCGCCTGGCTTCAGATCGCCGAAGAGGAAAGCGTGCGCGCCGTCGTCTTTACCGGTTCGGGCAAAGCCTTTTCGGCCGGCGGGGATATAAGGCGAATGGCCGAGAGAGCGGGAAGCGAAGAAGGATTGAAATATTCCCTCAAGGTGACCGCGGCGGCAAAACGCCTTTTCCAGAACATGCTCGAAGTGCCGCAGCCGATCGTCTGCGCGGTCAACGGCGATGCCGTCGGCCTCGGCGCCACGCTGGCGCTTTTCTCGGACATCGTCGTCATAGCGGAGAGCGCCAAATTCGGCGATTCGCATGTCAAGGTCGGGCTCGTGGCGGGAGACGGAGGCGCGGTCGTCTGGCCTCTTCTCGTCGGCCCTTTGCGGGCGAAAGATTTCCTGTTGCGGGGCAGGCTTGTAAGCGGTCGGGAAGCGCAGGCGTTGGGTCTGGCGAGCGAGGCTCTGCCCGCCGGCGAGGTCCTGCCCCGAGCGAGGGAACTCGCCCGCGAGCTTGCCGCCTTGCCGGTATGGGCGGTGCGTTGGACCAAGCTTTCGATCAACAAATGGCTCAAAGACCAGCTCAACCTCATTCTCGACGCCTCGATCGCCTTCGAGGCGCTCTCCATGCACACGCATGACCACGCCGAGGCGGCGCGCGCCTTTCTCGAACGGCGCCCGCCGGCGTTCAAAGGCTATTAGGCGGCCCCCAATGGACGAACGGGAGCGTCTCGACGCCGCGGCCAAAGCCGCCATCCTTTCGGCGGCGCTTCCTTACATGCGCCGGTATTCGGGGCATACGGTCGTGGTCAAATACGGTGGCCACGCGATGGAGGGCGGCGGCGATTCCTTTGCCAGCGACATCGTTCTCTTGAAGCAGGTCGGCATCCAGCCGATCGTGGTCCATGGCGGCGGACCGCAGATCGGCCGTCTGCTCGAGCGTCTCGGCATTGAAAGCCGCTTTGTCGATGGGCTGAGGGTCACCAGCCGCGAGACCATGGAAGTCGTGGAGATGGTTCTCGCCGGAACCATCAACAAGGAACTGGTGGCCGCGATCAACGCCGCCGGAGGCCGCGCCATCGGCCTTACCGGCAAGGACGGCGGCCTGATCCGCGCGAAAAAGCTGATCCGCCGCAAAGAGGAAGAGGGGCGCGTGCGCGAGATCGATTTGGGCTTTGTCGGCGAGCCCGAAGAGATCGACGCCCGCGTTCTCGAAGCCTTGAAGGTTTCGGCCTTTATCCCGGTGGTGGCGCCGATCGGTTGGGGCCGAGAGGGCGACACCTACAACATCAACGCCGACACCGTCGCGGGCGCGATCGCCGCCGCGGTCGGGGCGAAAAGGCTTCTTCTCCTCACCGACGTCGCCGGGGTTCTCGACGGGCAAAAGCGCCTTTTGCCCGAGATCTCGGCCGCCGCGGCGCGGCGGATGATCGCCGAAGGCGCGATCTCGGGCGGGATGATCCCCAAAGTCGAAACCTGTCTTCACGCCATAGATCAAGGCGTCGAAGCGGCCGTCATCGTCGATGGCCGAAGCCCTCACGCGATCCTCCTCGAGCTTTTCAGCAAAGTCGGGGCGGGCACCCTCATCCGTCCCGGTTGAGAGATGAGAGGGCGCGCTTTGGCCGAGATCGAAACCTGGATCTTCGATCTCGATAACACCCTTTATCCCGCCTCCTCGCGGCTTTTCGAGCAGATCGGAGCGCGCATGACGCGGTTCATCTGCGACCGTTTCGGGCTCGAACCCGAGGCGGCGAAGGCTCTGCGCAAGACCTATTTCCGCGAGCACGGCACGACCTTGCGCGGCCTGATGACGGTGAACGGGGTCGATCCGGACGAATTTCTCCATGACGTGCACGCGATCGACCTTTCCGTTCTCGCCCCCGATCCTCTGCTTTCCGGCGCTCTCGGCGCCCTCGAAGGGCGCAAGCTCGTCCACACCAACGCTTCCGCCGGCTACGCCCGCGCCGTCCTCGAACGCCTCGGCATCGCCGGGCATTTCGCGGCCATCCTCGACATCGCCGCCGCCGGCTATGAGCCGAAGCCTCTTCTTTGCGGTTATCGGGAACTCATTCGCCGCCACGAGGTCGATCCAGGCCGTGCCCTCATGGTCGAGGACATGGCGAGGAACCTCGTCCCTGCGGCCTCTCTCGGGATGACGACGGCGTGGCTCAAGACCCCTCTCGAATGGGGCGAGGAGGGCGCGCAAGGAGACGAGGTTCATTATGTAATCGAGGATCTCGGCCTCTTTCTCGCTGAGGCCGCTTCGCGCCGCAACCGCTAGAGGGGATTTCGCCGCAGCGGCGCCGGCAAAGGGTTGACAGAGGGCGGCAGGGCCGGCAGCGTCCGTCTCATGACCGTCGCCCAGACCATCCGTTCGAAGCTCGAAGCCCGCTTTTCGCCGCTCAGTCTCGAGATTTTCGACGAATCCGGGCGCCATGCGGGGCATGCCGGATCGCGTCCGGAAGGCGAGACGCATTTCCGCATCGTCGTCACCGCCGCGGCTTTTGCCGGCCTTTCCCGCCTTGCGCGCCAGCGCCTCGTTTACGAGACGCTTGGCGAGGAACTGAAGACGCGCATCCACGCCCTCTCTCTCGAAGCCCGCGCCCCGGCGGAAGACCCTGCGGTGCGATCGGGAGAGGATTAGGCCGCCCAGCCCTCTCGCGCCAGAAACCCGGAGGTTTCCGGTTTGGAAGACGCCCTCGAAGAAGAGAGGCCGCAGGTCGCGGCCGCGCGCAAAAGGCTCGTTCTCGCCGCCTCTTTGATGGCGAGCTTTATGGCCGCCGTCGAGAGCACCATCGTCGCCACGGCAATGCCGACGATCGTCGCCGATCTCGGCGGCTTCCGCCTTTTCAGTTGGGTGTTCGCGGGATATCTGCTGACGATGGCGGTGAGCATTCCGATCTATGGCCGGATTGCCGACATCTATGGAAGAAAGCGCGTCTTTTTCGCCGGCACCGCGGTCTTTCTCGTCGGCACGACGCTGTGCGGTTTTGCCGCTTCCATGCCGGCCCTGATCCTTTTCCGCGCCGTGCAAGGGCTTGGCGCCGGCGCCATCCAGCCGATCGCGGCGACCATCGTCGGCGACATCTATACCCCGGCCGAAAGGGCGCGGGTTCAGGGTTATGTGTCGAGCGTCTTCGGCATCTCGGCGATCGCGGGGCCTGCGCTCGGCGCCTTTATCGTCGAGGATCTCCACTGGTCTCTGGTCTTCTGGCTCAACCTGCCGATCGGCGCGCTCAGCATCCTCATGTACGGGATTTTCCTGCGCGAACGGGTCCGGCCGCGCCGCCATCGCATCGATTACGGGGGCGCGGTTCTGTTGGCGCTCGGGGTCGGCGCGGCGATGCTTGCCCTTGTCCAAGCCGAAAGCCTCGGGCTAGAAGGGAGCGCCGCGGTTGCGGGGTTTGCCCTGCTCGCGCTTGCCGCCTTTGCCCTGCACGAACGCCGCCAGAGCGAACCGGTCGTCCCTTTGCGTTTGTGGCGGAACCGAGTCATCGCCCTCGCCAATCTCGGAACCTTTGGCACCGGCGCCGCGATGATGGGGGTCAACACTTTCCTCCCTGCGTTTGTTCAGGGGGTCATGGGGCAAAGCCCGGCGGTGGCGGGCCTTGCACTCGGCTGCCAATCGGTCAGTTGGACGTTCGCCACCTTTGCCACGGCGCGGGTGATGATCAGGGCCTCCTACCGCACCTCGGCCATTATCGGCGGGGTCACGCTTCTTTTCGGGGCCGCGCTACTCGCGTTGTTGGGGCCGGAAAGCACCGTCGTCCTCGCCTTTTTGGGCTCATTGACGATGGGTTTCGGCATCGGTTTCTGCAATCCGGCGTTTCTCGTCTCGATCCAGGCGAGCGTCGGCTGGGAAGAGCGCGGCGCCGCCACCGGCTCGAACATGTTCATGCGCATGCTCGGCCAGTCTCTGGGCGCGGCCGTTTTCGGCGCGATCGTCAATTTCGGCCTGGCGCGCCGTATTCCTGGAGCCGAAGACGCGATCAACCGGCTTCTCGACCCGGCGTTGCGGCACACTCTCGCAGCCGGCCGGCTCGCCCGTCTCGGCGCGGCGGTCGCGGCCTCGATCCACGAGGTTTATCTCGCCCTGATCCTGGTCGCGGCGGCGACCCTTGTCGTCTCCTTTCTCTTTCCCTCGGGCTTGAGCCCGGTGCGGCCTCTGAGGAGCTAAGTCGAAGCGGCAAGAAAAGCCTTCAGCTCTTCGCTCGGCGCCTCTCTCATGACAAAAACTTCGCCGATCCGCCGCGGCAGGACGAGGGCGATCTTTCCCTCCCGCACCTTCTTGTCTTTTCTCATATGAGCGAGGAGCCTCTCTGCGGCGCCGGGGCCGAGGCCGAGGCTCGAGATCGCGGTCGGCAGGCCGCTCGCCAGCAGAAGGCGGCGAACCCTTTGCGTCTCTTCATTGGAGAGGATGCCGAGCCGCGCGGCGAAATCGAAAGCCAGCAGAATGCCGAGAGCCACCGCTTCGCCGTGAAGAAGCCGTTCGCTGAAACCGGTTTCGGTTTCGAGCGCATGGGCAAAGGTATGGCCGAAATTGAGGATCTCCCTTTGACCCGCTTCGCGTTCGTCGGCGGCGACGATGGCCGCCTTCATGCGGCAGCTCGTCATAACCGCGCGGCGCACGGCGAGGGGATCGAG
>JAJYIC010000414.1 GCA_021790295.1 Pseudomonadota bacterium
TTCTCCGCGACATTGCCGCCGATCGTACAGGCGATCTGGCTCGAAGGGTCCGGCGCATAATAAAACCCGGCTTCCTCGACGGCGGCGCTGACCGCGAGATTGGTCACCCCCGGCTCGGCGACGACGCAACGGTTGGGGATATCGACTTCGAGGATGCGGTTGAACTTTCCCAAACCGAGGACGATGCCATCGGATACCGGCAAAGCGCCTCCCGAAAGCGAGGTTCCGGCGCCGCGCGCGACAACCTTGAGCCCGACTTCGCGGCAATAGCGCAGGATTGCCCTCACCTCTTCGAGGCTGGAAGGCAGAACGACAGCGAGAGGCAGCCCCCGATAAGCCGTCAGCCCGTCGCTTTCATAGGCGCGCCTTTCCCTTTCGGAAACGATGACCCCTTCTCCGGGGACGATTTTTTGCAGCGCGCGCAGGATCTCGGCGCGGCGTTGCAAAACCGCGGCGTCGGGGGCCGGCATCCTCATCGCCGGTTGCCCCGGTCAGCCCTGGCGCGCCTTGAAGCGGGGATTGACCTTGTTGATCAGATAGACCCGGCCGCGGCGCCGCACCAGACGGCAGTTCTTGTCGCGCTTTCTCAGCGACCTCAAGGAATTGGCAACTTTCATAAGCGGTATCCCTCGTTCGGGCGGGAAGATAGAGGGCGCACCGGGCGAAGTCAAACAGGGCCCGGTGCGACGCGACCCCGCCGCCGCCCCGCTTTCAGGAGAGCAGAGCCTGCACGCGATTTTCACCGAGGCTGGAGGCATTCCGCCCCGAAAGAAACGCCTTGATGTTGCGCGTCGCCTGGCGCAGGCGCTGGCGGTTCTCGACGAGAGCGATGCGCACGAAACCCTCGCCGTGTTCGCCAAATCCGACCCCCGGCGAGACCGCGACATTCGCCCTTTCGAGAAGAAGCTTCGAAAAGGCAAGGCTTCCCAATTCGCGATACTCTTGCGGGATCGGCGCCCAGGCGAACATCGTCGCCGGCGGCGCCGGCACGATCCAGCCGGCTTGCCTCAAGCCGTCGATCAAGACGTCGCGGCGGGCGCGATAGCGTTCGCGGATCTCGGCGATGCACTCTTGAGGCCCGTTGAGAGCGGCGGTCGCGGCGACTTGTATGGGCGTGAACGCACCGTAGTCGAGATAGGATTTGACCCGCGCGAGGGCGGCGATGAGGCGGCGGTTGCCGACCGCAAAACCGATGCGCCAGCCGGCCATCGAATAGGTCTTGCTGAGAGAGGAAAACTCCACCGCGATCGCGCGCGCGCCCGGGATTTCAAGGATCGAAGGCGGCGGCTTCTCCTCGAAATAGATCTCGGCGTAAGCGAGATCGGAAAGGACGAAAATGCCGTAGCGCCGGCAGAACGCCACCAGTTCGCCGTAGAAGTCGAGATCGGCGGTTTCCGCCGTCGGGTTCGCAGGAAAGTTGAGAACCACGGCGAGAGGCGCAGGGGTGCTCTCCTGCACCGCCTTTTTGAGCTCGGCGAGAAAATCGCAGCCGGGACCGATCGGGATGTGGCGCACCGAGGCGCCCGCCATGATGAAACCGAAAGCGTGGATCGGATAGCAAGGGTTCGGCGCGAGAACGATGTCTCCGGGCGCGGTGATCGCCTGCGCGAGGTTGGCAAAGCCTTCCTTCGAGCCGAGGGTGACGATGATCTCCGCGTCGGGGTCGAGTTCGACCCCGAAACGGCGGCCGTAATAAGCCGCGCAGGCGCGGCGCAAGCCCAGGATCCCGCGCGAGACCGAATAGCCGTGGCTTTTCGGGTTTTGCACCGCTTCGACGAGCTTATCGACGATGTGGCGCGGCGTCGCCCCGTCCGGGTTTCCCATCCCCAGATCGATGACGTCGCGGCCTTCGGCCCGCGCTCTTGCTTTGAGCGCGTTGACTTCGGCAAAGACGTAAGGGGGCAGGCGTTTGATGCGGTAGAACTCTTCGGGCATCAGAGGCGGCTCGGCACCAAAGGGCGACAAAAAGAAAAGCGGCAGAACGCGGCGCGGGCTGCCGAGGCTTGCGACCCTGCGCGCAAAAGCACCTTTGCTCAAGAACTTTTGCGCCGCCCGCCGGCCGCGATCATTCAGCCGCCGGGTTTTGCCGCTGCAAGAGACAAGGGCGCGGCTCTCCTTTGCGGAGGCTTTGCTTCCTCCTTTGCGGCCTTGACGAGGGCGCCGCCCGTCGGCCTCTCCAACAGAGGCGCAAGGGTCGGTTCGAGCGCCCGCAACAATTGCACGGCAAGCGCGCTCGTAAAGCTGTATTGCGCCGCCGCCCGCCCCGGCACATAAGCGGTGATCGTCCCAAAAAAGTTGCGGCCGAGAAAGAAGACAAAAGTCGCCGTGCGATCGACGACGCGCTCTCCGCCAGTCGCGAGTTGGACCAGCTCTATCGGCGCATTGACGCCGCTGCCGCCCAGGTCCATGAAGCAGAGGCGGCTTTCTATCCCCGTCTGATCCTGGCCGAGGATTTCAGCGCGACCGACAACCCAGTCTACGCCCTCATGTACATCATCAACC
>JAJYIC010000415.1 GCA_021790295.1 Pseudomonadota bacterium
AATGTGCTCGAGATCGGCACCGGCTCGGGATATCAGACCGCGGTGCTGGCGCGGCTCTCGCGCCGCGTTTTCACGATCGAGCGCCATCGCGCGTTGCTCGCCGCCGCCGAGCGGCGATTTGCCGAACTCAGGCTTTACAACATCGTCGCGCGCCTCGGCGACGGCGCCCGAGGCTGGCGGGAGCAGCCGCCTTTCGACCGCATCCTTGTCACCGCGGCGGCCCGAGAGATCCCGGCGGCGCTCAGAGAGGCGTTGGCGCCGGGAGGCATCCTCCTCGCGCCGGTCGGGAAGGAGCGCCGCGGTCAACGCCTGATGCGGATCCGCCGCGAGGAAGAGGGGTTCCTCGCCGAAGATCTGGGCCCGGTGCATTTTGTTCCGCTCGTCGGCGGCCTGCCAAGGCCGACTGTCGGGCCTCGGCGATGAAGGTTCGCGAGGTCATTCGGATGCTTGAGGCCGACGGCTGGTACCTCGTGGCGACCCGCGGCAGTCATCGCCAATTCAAGCATCCTACAAAGCCTGGGAGGGTGACGGTCGCCGGCAAACCCTCTGATGATCTTGCGCCAGGGACGTTGAATAGCCTCTTTAAGCAAGCGCTAATTGAGCGGGGTTTCTGACATGCGTTACGCAATAGTGATCGAAAAGGCGGCAGGCAATTATTCCGCGTATGTTCCGGATCTTCCAGGGTGCGTGGCCACAGGTGCGACGGTCGAGGAGGTCGAGCGCGAAATAAAGGAAGCCATCCGCTTCCACCTCGAAGGACTGCGCGAAGACGGATTGGCGGTCGGGCAGCCTTCGGCTGTATGCGAGTACGTCGAGGTTTCGTGAACGCGACGCCCTGTTGCTTCGAGGGCCGATAGGCAGCCGATTCTTTTTCGAGAGACTGCGGGAAAACCTCGAAAGACGCCGGGTAAGCGCGGGCGTTTGCGCGAAGCGGTCATTCCCCGGGAAGACAGAACCTTTCGATATCAAGAAATTAGAGATCGAGTCTCTGCGCTCCGTTGCGATCCGGGTTGCAGGTTGTTGTGCGGCACAAGATCTTTTTCAGCGGTCTCTTTAGGATAGAGGAAGCGTTTCCCGTTTCGGCGGGTCAATCTTTTGCGCGTCGGGGGACACGCAAAGGGGGGAGTATGGGAAACCGCAGTCTCTTGGGCCGCGGCCTTTTCGGTTTGTCGGTGGGCTTGGCGCTGTTGTCGCCTCTCTCCGCGTGCGGCCCGCGGGTGGGTGGATCGGCGCCTCTGGTGATGGGGGTTTCTCCCTGGCCGGGCGCCGGCGCGAGCGTCGCCGCCAATCGTTGGGAGCCGCCTTATCGCCCCGCGACCGCCCCCCTCGCCGCCCTTCCGCGCGAGCGGACGCAGGCGGCAATGCCGGAAGAGATCGCCGCTCCGCCGCCGCCAGCCGAGGTGGTGAAGAAGGCGCCGCGTCCCTTCGAGAGCGCAGAGGCGATCGCAGCGCCACCACCGGCGCGCCTGCCGGCGCGGAAGCCTGGGCCACCCGCACCCGTCATGGCGGCTTCCCGGGAAAGACCGCCCCGGAAAGAACCTCCGCGGGAAAAACCGCCCCGGGAAAGACAGCCCCGCCCGGCTCCCGAGACTCGCTGGAACAATCCGCCGCGGGTAAGGCCGGCCAAGGCTCCTCCCTCACCCGCCCCGCCGCCGGAGCCGGCGAAGTCCGCCCCTCCCTCACTCGCCCCGGCGCCGAAGCTGGCGAAGTCCGCCCCTCCCTCCGCGCCTGCGGCGAAGCCGGCGGCTGGCGCGAACTTTCTTTGGCCGGTCAAAGGGCGTGTGATCGCCGGCTTCGGTGCGGGACCGGATGGAACGCATAATGAAGGCATCAATATCGCGGCGCCCCGCGGCGCCCCGGTCGCGGCGACCGCCGGCGGGGTCGTCGTCTATGCCGGAAACGAGCTGCGCGGCTACGGAAACCTGATCCTCATCAAGCACCCGGAAGGCTGGATCTCGGCCTACGCGCATCTCGACGTGATCCTCGTCAAGCGCGGAGAAAGAGTGAGTCGCGGCCAAGTCATCGGGCGCGTCGGGGACACCGGAAGCGTCAACGCGCCGCAACTCCATTTCGAGTTGCGGCGCGCCGACCGTGCCGTCGATCCCCTCAAATTCCTCGCGCCGCGGTCGACGGCGGCCACCTCTTCGCGCCTCAACCGGGGCTGAACGATTACGGTGACACGATTAGATTGTTGATTAAATTACGGTGACAGTGCACCTAATCTCCCCATCCGGGACCAAGCTGCGATCAAGTAAGGCGTCGCCACGACGCCCACAACTCCGAAGGCATGTCAGTTAAATGCACTGTCACCGTAACTCCGTAACTTGTAACTGCGTAACTGGTCACCGTAACTGGGAAGTTATGGTGACGCCTTACCGGGTCGATGGGACGGGCGCGATCGAGGAGGTTGCCGAAGCCATCGACCGGGTTCTCGGGGGTGGCGAAGGGTAACGTCAAAAGGTTTGTGTCAGCAGGAGAGGGGTGCTGACGCCCTGGTTTT
>JAJYIC010000035.1 GCA_021790295.1 Pseudomonadota bacterium
CTACGTCACCCTTGCCCGCGAAGCGGCGACGAGCGGCGACCGCATCGCCGCGGAAAATCTTTACCAGCATGCCGAGCATTATTTTCGGGTGATGAATGCGTCGGGCGAAGGATCGCCTTATAACGCGCCGCGCCCGCCGGTTTCCGCCGATCTCGATCCCTCAGAGCCGGAAGAGGGCGGGGCGCAGCGAGAAGAGGGTTTCGGCGAGGAGCTTCCCCCATCGGCGTCAGGCGACGAGCCGCCTATCTCTTTCTAGATCCTTTTTTCGCCGGGCTGTTTTCGCCGGGCTTGGGGCTTCTCGGCGCCTGTCTCGCCGGGCTTGCCCGTTCGCTGCACCGCACCATATAGGCTTGCGAAGGGCTGCGGAATCCGCCTTTAACGGGGACGCTGCGGCCGGTTCAACGGAGCCTTCCGGTCATGGAATTCGACAAATACACCGAGCGCGCCAAAGGCTTCGTCCAATCGGCCGAAACCCTCGCTCTCAAAAGCGGCCATCAGAAGCTCACCCCCGAGCATCTTTTGAAGGTCCTGATCGACGACAAGGAGGGGCTCGCCGCCAATCTGATCCGCGCGGCGGGAGGCGAGCCCGGGGTCGTGCGACAAGGCGTCGAGGCCGAACTCAAAAAAGAGCCTCGGGTCGAAGGCGGCGGTCAGCTTTATCTTTCGCCGGAGATCGCGCGCCTTTTTGCCGAGGCCGAAACCCTTGCCGAAAAGGCGGGCGACGGCTACGTCACCGTCGAGCGGCTTCTTCTCGCCCTCGCTCTCGCCAAAGGGACGCCTTCGGGCAAGGTTCTTGCCGCTTCCGGGGTTTCCCCGCAAAGCCTCAACCGCGCGATCGAGGAGTTGCGCAAAGGCCGCAAGGCCGACAGCCCTTCGGCGGAAGAGGGTTATGACGCCTTGAAGCGTTATGCCCGCGATCTGACCGCGGCGGCGCGCGACGGCAAGCTCGATCCGGTCATCGGCCGCGACGAGGAAATCCGCCGCACCATCCAGGTTCTCTCGCGCCGCACCAAAAACAACCCGGTTCTGATCGGCGAACCCGGCGTCGGCAAGACGGCGATCGTCGAAGGGCTCGCGCTTCGCATCGTCAACGGCGACGTCCCTGAAAGCCTCAAAGACAAGCGTCTTCTGGCGCTCGATCTCGGCGCCATGATCGCCGGCTCCAAATACCGCGGAGAGTTCGAGGAGAGATTGAAAGCGGTGCTGGCGGAAATCACCGCCGCGGCGGGCGAAATCGTTCTCTTTATCGACGAGCTTCACACCCTCGTCGGCGCCGGCAAGGCGGAAGGGGCGATGGATGCTTCGAACATGTTGAAACCCGCCTTGGCGCGCGGCGAACTTCATTGCGTCGGCGCCACCACGCTCGGCGAATACAGGAAGAACATCGAAAAGGACGCGGCCTTGGCGCGCCGCTTCCAGCCCGTCTTTGTCGGCGAACCTTCGGTCGAGGAGACGATTTCGATCCTGCGCGGGATCAAGGAGAAATACGAACTTCATCACGGCGTGCGCATCACCGATGCGGCGATCGTCGCCGCGGCCACGCTTTCGAGCCGCTATATCAGCGACCGCTTTTTGCCGGACAAGGCGATCGACCTCGTCGACGAGGCGGCGGCGCGCCTGCGCATGGAGGTCGACTCCAAACCGGAAGCGATCGACGAACTCGACCGCCGCATCATCCAGCTCAAGATCGAACGCGAAGCGCTCAAAAAAGAAAACGACCCGGCCTCTCGCGAAAGGCTCGAAAAGCTCGTCAAAGAGCTGGAAGAGACCGAAGAGCAGTCGGCCGAATTGACCGCAGTATGGCGGGCGGAAAAGGAAAGGCTCGCCGGCGCGCAAAAGCTCAAGGAACAGCTCGAAGCGGCGCGCGCCGAACTCGAGATCGTGCAAAGGCGCGGCGATTGGAGCCGCGCCGGCGAACTGACTTACGGCATCGTCCCCGGCCTCGAGGCAAGGCTCAGAGAGGCCGAGACGGCAGAAAAGGGGCGTTTGCTCGAAGAGGCGGTGAGCGAAGAACACATCGCCGCGGTCGTCTCGCGCTGGACCGGCGTTCCGGTCGAAAAGATGCTTTCGGGAGAGCGCGAAAAGCTCCTCGCCATGGAGGCGAATTTGCGCCGCCGGGTGGTCGGGCAGGAAGAGGCTCTCTCTGCGGTTGCGAATGCGATCCGGCGCGCCCGCGCCGGCCTGCAAGACCCGAACCGGCCTCTCGGCTCCTTTCTCTTTCTCGGTCCGACCGGGGTCGGCAAGACCGAGCTTTGCCGCGCCTTGGCCGAGTTCCTGTTCGACGACGAAGCGGCGATGGTTCGCGTCGACATGTCCGAATACATGGAAAAACATTCGGTTGCGCGTCTGATCGGCGCCCCTCCCGGCTATGTCGGTTACGAGGAAGGCGGGAGCCTGACCGAAGCGGTGCGGCGCCGGCCTTATCAGGTGATCCTTTTCGACGAGGTGGAAAAGGCCCATCCCGACGTCTTCAACATCCTCCTCCAGGTTCTCGACGATGGACGCCTGACGGACGGGCAAGGCCGCACCGTCGATTTCAGGAACACCCTTATCGTCCTCACTTCGAACCTCGGCAGCGAAGCCTTGGCGGCGCTTCCCGAAGGGGCCAATGTCGAAGGTGCGCGCGGCGCGGTGATGGCCGCGGTGCGCGACGCCTTCCGCCCGGAATTCTTGAACCGTCTCGACGAGATCCTCCTCTTCCGCCGCCTTTCGCGAGAGGACATGAAAGGGATCGTCGCGATCCAGCTCGAACGCGTCAAAAGGCTCCTTTCCTCGCGCAAGATCGCGCTCGAGGTCGATGCCTCCGCCGCCTCCTGGCTCGCCAATGCCGGTTATGACCCGGTTTATGGCGCGCGGCCTTTGAAAAGGGTGATCGAGCGCGAGCTGCAAAACCCTCTCGCGCGCGAGATCCTCGAAGGCCGCATCCCGGAGGGTTCTGGCGTCGAAGTCCGGGCGGGCGAGAAGGGTCTCGTCATCGGTCCGGCGGTCGAGGCTAAGGCGGCCTGAAGGCAAGGCCGCTCCTGCCCCTCGCGGTTTTATCGGAAGCGCGCGAAAGCCTCCTTCGGGCGCTTCCGCTTGCGCGTTGCAGAATCGGCAGGAATCCCATGTCTTGCGACTGGGGTGCGGCGAGTTGACGGCTCCGAAGCGCCGCGATAAAGAGAAATCGCTAACGCCGAAGGGGGGAATCGATGCGCAAATTTCTGCTTTTTGCCGTCCCGATGGTATGGCTTTTCGCCGCGTTCGCGGCGCAGGCGGCCGAGCCGGGCCTTACCAAGAATTCGATCAAGATCGGCATCTTCGGGCCTTTGAGCGGTCCCGCCTCTTCCTTTGGCGAGGCGGAACTCGGGATCGCGGCCGTTTACAAGGATCTCAATGCCCATGGCGGGATTTACGGGCGCAAGATCGACATCGTCATGGAAGATACCGCCTGCAATCCGGCCAAAGGCATCGCCGCGGTCAAAAAGCTCCTTTCCCTCGACAAGGTGTTCATGCTCCACGGCGGCTCGTGCAGCGACGTCGTCATGGCACTGAAGCCGGGCATCGCCAAATCGGGCGTCCCCTATATGGTCGCGACTGCGGCCAGCACCTCGATCAGTAAACCGCTTGCCGCCAACATCTTTCAGAACGTGCCCACGACCGAGGCGATGGCGCGCACGGAAGTCGATTTCGCCGCCTCGAAGCCGGGACCCAAACGGGTTGCGCTCGTCAGTCAGTCCGACGAGTGGGGCAAATCCGGCCACGATCCGGCAGTGGACGAGCTGAAGAGCAAATATCACGTGACCCCCGTCGCCGACGTCACCTTCGAACGGGGCTCGATCGACGCCACCCCGCAGGTTCTGCAACTCAAGGCGGCGAAGCCGAGCTTTATCGTCACCGTCCTTTATCCGGCGCCGTTTGCGATCTTCCTTCGCGACGCCGCGAAATACGGCCTGACGACCCCGGTCATCGGCAGCCAGGCGATCTCGATCGAAGACACCGCGCACCAGCTGCGCAACCCTGCGGAAATGAACCGCGTCTACGTGTTCTATCCTATGGCGGCCCCGATCGAATCGAAGCGCATGGCGAAATGGCGCGGGATCTTCGAGAAATACAATCCGGGCGTGCGGCTTGAAACCTCGAGCCTTCTTGGCATGGGCGGCGCCGAGGCCCTGATCGCGGCCTTGCGCAAAGCCGGTCCCGAACCGACCCGGGCCAAGGTGATCGCGGCGCTCAACGGCCTTCATCGATTCAATACGGGAGTGATGGCCAATCCGGTCGGGTTTTCGCCGACCGATCACGCCGGCGCCCATGGCGGCGCGATGATCGCCTATGTCGGCAAAAAGCTGGTGGTGATCCGGCATTACGCCGAGGCGCCCAAATAGCATGGCCGCCCAGCTCGTTCTGAGCGGCATCGGCCAGGGCAGCATCTATGCCCTGGTCGCTTTGGGAATGACCATTCTTTTCCGCGTCACCACGATCGTGAACTTCGCGCATGGCGAGCTGTTCATGGCCGGGGCCTTTGTCATCTATGCGCTATTGCGGTGGGGCGTGCCGTATCCATTGGCGATGCTCGGCGCAATCGTCTTCCTCTTTGCCCTCGGCAACGCCGTCGAAAGAGGTCTGATGCGGCCGCTCGCGGGCGCGCCGCACATCAGTCTGGCGATGATGACCGTGGCGCTTTCCTATTTGCTGCGGGGCGCCGTGCGCTTCGTCTGGGGCGGCAATGTGCGCTCTCTGCCGCCGCTCTTCTCGTTTGCGCCGGTCGAGGTCTCCGGGGTGATCATCGACGCCGAAGACCTCGTCATCATTCTGAGCGCCGCGGCGCTTCTGGCGGTGTTTTTTGTTTTGATGCGCTATTCGCAGCTCGGCAAGTATGCGCAGGCGGTCACCGACTCTGCGCGCGGGGCGGCGCTCGTCGGCATCAACGTTCCGGCTTTTCATTGCCTCATGTGGGGCGTTGCCGCGGTGGTCGCGGCCGTCGCCTCGATCCTCGTCGCGCCCGAAACCATGCTTTATCCCGACATGGGCGCCCGCGTGCTTTTGCGCGCCTTCGCGGCGATGACTCTCGGCGGCTTCGGCAGCCTCGCCGGCGCGGTCGTTGGCGGGTTGCTGATGGGGGTGATAGAGCAGCTTGCCGGCGGCTACGTTTCGACCGCGATGATCGATATCGCTTCCTACATCGTCATCATCGCCGTTCTCTTATTGCGTCCCGCGGGGTTGTTCGGGCGGCCGGAGGTCGTGCGTGTCTAGAATTCTCTGCGGCAGAGCCTTGTGAACGGCGTTTCGCCCGCCGCGAAAGCGGCGCAAAAGCCTGCGCCAAAGGCCGGGCGCGTTTTGCGTTGGAAGAACGCCGGCCTTTTTGCCGTTCTCGTCCTTCTCGCATTGCCGCCCTTTTTTGTCGACGACTACATTCAATTCATCCTCGATCTTATCCTCGTCTATGTGATGGTCTCGGTCGGCTTCAACATCGTGCTCGGCTATGCGGGACAGCTTGCTTTTGCGAACGCCGCGTTTTTCGGCCTCGGCGCCTATGCGATGGCGCTTTGTCTCGGCCGTTTTCATTGGCCTTTTGCCGCCGCGCTCGTCACCGCGGCCGGCGTCGGCGGCGGGGCGGGGCTTCTCGTCAGCCTGCCCGCTTTGCGTCTGCGCGCCTATTACCTGGCGATCGTCACTTTGGCCTTTGGCGAACTTTTGCGTTGGGGCTATGTCCACGCCTCTTCATTGACGCACGGGTCCGCAGGTCTTGCGGTGCCGGCGGCGGGCGTTTTCGGCCTGCATTTCGCCACAGACCGGGCGCGCTATTGGCTTTTCCTCGTTCTCGTCGCGCTGACGCTTTGGGGCAGCGCCAATCTTTTGCGCTCGCGTTTCGGGCGCTCGCTCGCAGCCGTGCGCGACAACGAGGCGGCGGCGGCGGCGATAGGGGTGTCGCCGGCGCTCGCGAAGATCGGCGCCTTTAGCTGGAGCGGCTCTATCGTCGCTCTCGGCGGCGCCATGTACGCGCTTCTGCTCGGCCGCATCAGTCCCGAAAGCTTTGGCCTCTCGCAGCTTTTGTTGCATTTTTCGATCGTCATGATCGGCGGGCTCGGCAGCCTTCTCGGCTCCGTTCTCGGCGCCGTGATCTTGACCGCCGCGCCCGAGCTTTTGCGCGACATCCCGGGTCTCGAAGAGATCCTCTTCGGAGTCTTGTTGATCGCCGTGCTTCTCTTCATGCCGAAAGGCGTGGCAGGTGTGCTGGGACGCTTCTCGCTCTTGCGCGAGCGGCTTTACCTCTCTTGACGGCGCTTCTCGAAGTCGAACGGCTTTCGGTCGCTTTCGGCGGCCTTGCCGCCTTGAGCGAAGTTTGCCTTACCCTCGCCGAGGGTACGGTCACCGCCGTCATCGGTCCGAACGGCGCCGGAAAGACGACGCTTTTGAATGCGATCACGGGGTATGTGCGCCCGCAATCGGGTAGGGTGATCATCGAAGGCCGCGCCGTCACCGGCCTGCCGCCTTTTGCCATTGCCCGCCGGGGGTTGCGCCGGACCTTCCAGAACGGCGGCGCCTTCAACGACATGTCGGTTCTGGAAAACATTCTCCTCGGCGCCGACAAGGCCCTGCGGAGCCCCTTTTTCGGCATCCTGTTCGGCTTCCCCGGCGCCCGCCGCGCCGAGCGGCAGGCGGTCGCAGAGGCGCGTGCAATGCTTGCGCGCGCCGGCATAAGGGGCCTCGAAGAGACGCGGGCGCGCGAGCTTTCGTTCGGACAGCAAAGGCTCGTCGAAATCAGCCGCGCTCTCCTTTCCCGCCCCCGCATCCTCCTCCTCGACGAACCGGCGGTCGGCCTTTCCGAAAGCGAAAGGGAGGAGCTTCGGCAAAGGTTGCGCGGGCTTGCCGGCGAAGGCATCGCCGTTCTTCTCGTCGAGCATGTGGTCGATCTGGTGATGGCCGTTTCCGACCGGGTTCTCGTCCTCAATTCGGGGCAGGTTCTGGCCGCAGGCACCCCTTTAGAGGTGCGCAGCGATCCCGCGGTTTTGGAGGCCTATCTTGGCAGCGCCTGAACCCGTGTTGCGGGTTTCCGGGCTTGCCGCCTCTTACGGCAAGGTTGCGGCTTTGCGCGGCGCCTCGCTTGCGGTCGGCGCGGGCGAGGCCGTCGCGCTTCTCGGCGCCAACGGCAGCGGCAAGACGACGCTCATCAAGGCGCTTTGCGGTTTCCTGTCGCCGAGCGCGGGCGAAGTGAGGCTCGACGGCGCCGACATCACCGGTCTCTCCCCCCACCGCATTTTCGCCCTCGGCATCGTCCAGGTCTCGCAGGGCAGGGATCTTTTCGGCAGTCTTTCCGTGATCGACAATTTGCGGCTCGGCGCCGCGCGCCGCCGCCGTCCGGGGCCCGAAGTCGAAGAGATGTTCGCCTATTTTCCGCCTCTTCGCGAGCGCCGCCGGCAACTCGTCTACACCCTTTCAGGGGGCGAGCAGCAGATGGTCGCGATGGGCCGCGCCCTGATGTCCGCCCCGCGAATCCTTCTGCTCGACGAACCTTCGGGCGGGCTTGCGCCGCGTCTTGTCGAAGAGATCGGGCGCATCATCGACGCTCTCAAAAAAGCGGGGCGCACCATGCTTCTCGTCGAACAGAACCTGAAGCTGGCGGCGATGGTCGCCGACCGCTTTTATATCATGCGCGCTGGAGAAACGGTGGCCGAGGGCGAGGCCGCGGCGCTCAGAGAAGACCCCAAGGCTTTTGCCCATGCCTATTATCTTTAGGGCCCCCCGGGAGGGATCGAGATGAGCGAAGAAAGCTTCGACGTCGTCGTTGCCGGTTGCGGCGTTGCGGGTTTGTCGGCGGCGGCGTCAGCCGCCGAAAAAGGCGGGCGCGTCGCCCTTCTGGAGCGCGCTCCCGTTAGAGAGCGCGGCGGTCAAAGCCGTTACACCGAAGCCTATCTGCGCATGAAGAGCCTTAGCGAAGTGAGCGACGATGTTATCGCCCATCTCGCCCAAAACGGCAGCGGCGCGATCGATCCCGATCTCGTCATGGAGGCGGACCGGCCGCGCGAGACGCGCGCCCCTTATGCGCGCGCGCTTTCCCTCGCCGACCCGGAAGTGATCGAAGCCCTCGCCGAAGGCGCCGGGCCGACCGTCGCCTGGCTTACGGGGCTCGGCGTCAAATTCGATTTTCTGCCGACCCAGTTTCTCACCCGCTCGCAGCCCCGCCTTTTGCCGATCGGGGGCGGGCTCGCGCTCGTCGAGGCGATGGCGGCGCGGGCGGAAAAGCTCGGAGTGCGGTTTTTTTACGAGACGACGGCGCAGCGCCTCCTCCTCGACGAGGATGGAGGAGTCGTCGGTTTGGCGGCGCGCCGAGGCGGGCGCAGAATCCTTTTCAAAGGCAAGGCCGTTCTCGCCTGCGGCGGCTTCGAAGGCAATGCCGAGATGCAGACCCGCTATATCGGGCCGCGCTCGGTCTATCTGCGGCCCATCTGCAAAGGCGGGCATTTCAACAAAGGCGAAGGGATCGAGATGGCTCTCGAAGCCGGCGCCGCACCCTGCGGCGATTTCGGCAGCTACCACGCCGAACCGATCGACCCGCGTTCGGGGGTTTCCGAACCCTCCGTCTTCATCTTTCCTTACGGCATTCTCGTCAACAAGGACGGCGAACGCTTTACCGACGAAGCGCCGGGAACGGTCGATGCCGTATACGAAGGAATCACCCGCCAGATCTTTGCGCAAAAGGAAGGGGTTGCCTACGCCGTCCTCGATCAGAAGCACCTCGCCATCCCCAACTACCGTCTTGCCATACGCACCGATCAGCCGCCGATCCTCGCCGATACCGCTTTCGAACTCGCCTCCCGTCTCGGCGTTCCCGGAGAGGCTTTGGCGGCGACAATCGCCCGTTTCAACGGCGCTTGCGGCAAAGGCGCATTCCGGCCTTTGGAACTCGACGGGCTTGCGACGAGGGGGCTTGCCCCGCAAAAATCGAATTGGGCGGTGCCGCTCGATGAGCCTCCTTTTCACGCCTATCCGATCATCTCTTCGAACGTCCTCACTTTCGGCGGGGTCAAGATCGACGCCCGGGCGCGCGTTCTCGATCGCGACGGGGTGCCGATTCCCAATCTTTATGCGGCGGGCGAGGTAGTCGGACTTTATTGGGGCACCTATACCGGGGCGAGCTCGGTGTTGAAAGGGTTGGTGTTCGGCCGCAAGGCCGGGCTCGACGCGATGAGAGCCGCCTAAAGCGGCAACAGGGGCGGAGAACAATGAGATGACGATACGCCTTTGGCATCAAAGTTTTACCGAACTCGACCGATTGCCGGGATATAAGGCGGCGCTCGGCGAGCATTTCCGGAGCGTTGCGGCGGAAGGGACCGAGGTCACACTCAACGGCATGGACCCCGGCACTTATCCGAGCGAATACCCCGGCACCGATATTGCCTTTGCCGCGATCCAGCAGCTGCACACGCGGCAGATGCTCGAACATGCGATCGAGGCCGAACGCCAAGGCTTCGACGCTTATCTCCTCAGCACTCTGCCGGATCCCGGGCTGATGGAGGCAAGAACCCTCGTCGATATTCCGGTCATCGGTTACGGCTTTGCGGCGATGCATATCGCGTGCTTTTTGGGGAGCCGTTTCGGCATCGTCTGCTTTATCGACGAATTGGCGCCGCTTTATGCCGAAAACGCGCTGCGCTACGGCTTTGCCGCGCACAGCGGCGGGGTGCGGCCTTTGGGGCTCGGTTTTACTGAGGTCGTGCGCGGCTACGAGCGCCCGGAACCGGTTCTCTCGGCCTTTCGCGACGCGGTGCGGGCTCTCGCGGCGGGGGGCGTCGATGTGGTGATCCCGGGAGAAGCCCCTCTGGCGCTTTTGTTGCAGCGCTCCCGGTTGCAACGGGTGGACGAGATCCCGGTGATCGATACCCTCGGCGCCGGGGTCAAATTGGCGGAGGCGCTGGTCGGCTTGAGGCGGTCGAGCGGCATGGAAGTGACCCGCCAAGGCTATTTCTACCGCCGCCCGCCGCGCCGAAGATTCGAGGAATTGCTGCGCTTTTATCGCGCTTCGCCTTCCTCTACGGCAGAAACCGGAAAAGGGCATTCGCCGGTTCGTTGACAAAAGGGAGCGCCGACTCCTAGCGTTCGTAGTCAAGAGGCGCGACCAGGGGAGCACGCCGCCAAAGTGCCCGGGGGGGGCGAAGGAGGGGAAGCAATGGCGAACGTAGAGGGCACGCAAGATCGGCAGGCGCTTGCCGGCCGCGTCGCCGCCCGCATCGATCGCCTGCCTTTGACGCGGGTCCAGTGGGAGCTGGCGATCCTGGTGGAGATCGCCTGGGGCTTTATCATCGTCGATACCGACGGGATCGGCGCCCGGCTTTATCCATTCGTCTGGCGTCCGCAGCATGTCATCGACACCGTTCAGTACGGGGTCATCCAGGCGCTTCAGGTCGGGCTCGGGGTTCTTCTCGGCGCCTATGTCATGAGTTGGGTGGCAGGGCGTTTCGGGCGGCGCCCGGCGATCATCCTCTCGCTCGCTCTGGGCGGGGTCTTTTTGTGGCCCTTCGCCTATGTCCAAAGTTTCTGGGGGCTCTCTCTTTTGTCGATCCTCAGCACCTTGGGCGTTGGCGGGATCGTCGCCACCCACGCCGTCTATCTGACCGAAATGATCGCGCCCGAGGCGCGCAATCGCGTCCTTCTCGCCTCGCAGGCCGTGACCCCTCTCGTCGGCGTCGCCATCAGCCTTCTCGGCTTCTGGCTCATTCCGGGAGAGTGGCGGGCGTTCATCTGGGCGAGCGCGCTCGTCCTCGTCGTAGTGCTTCTGCCGCTGGTGTTCTGGCGTCTGCCGGAGTCGCCGCGCTGGCTCGAAGCGATGGGACGCCATGAGGACGCGGAAAAGGCGATGGCCGATCTCGAACGGCGCACCGCCGACGCGCTCGGCGCGAGCCTGCCCGAACCCGAAGAGGGGCGCCATCCGCTGTTTCCGCCCCGAGGGGGTGCCTGGCGCGAGCTTTTCTCGAGCCGCCGCTACAGAGGACGGGTCTTGACGCTGATTGTCTGTTGGATGTTCGGCTATGCCGGGATCGTCTATGGCGCGGGAGCCTTCGCCGGCCTTTATATGGTTGACCACGGCGGTTCGCCGCATTTCGTCTTCCTCCTCTTCACCATCTCCTATGTTTTTGTCTTCCTTTCTTTTCTCGCCAATTCCTGGCTGCGCGAAAGGGTCGAGCGCCGCGATACCATTCTCCTCATGACGGTCGTATTTTCGCTTGCGATTCTTGCCATGTATTTCCATCCGACAAAGCCGGTGCTGGCGGTCTTTTTCACCATGAGCCGGATCGGCAGCATCCTTTGGCTTTTCAACATGTACAATTACACGGCGGTCGCCTTTGCCACGCGCATACGCTCGGTGGCGTTTGCCTGGACCGACGGCCTTGCCCATCTCGGCGCCTGGGCCGGGGTGACCCTCATCGGCTTTCTTTACGGGATTGGACCGAACCATCTCGGCTGGGTCTTTTTTATCGTGGTGCCGGGGGCATTGTTTCCGGGGTTCTTGATCCGTTTTGCCGGGATCAAGCAGGCGGGGATGGTTTTGGAGCAGGTCTCGACCTGAAAAGCCGGCCCCGCCCTCTTCGCCGCCCTGCTTAGCGGATTGCCCTGGCGCCGGCTCTGCCCCATGATGCGGCGCGGAAAAAGATCGGCCGGGAGAGGAAATGAGCGCCAAAGGCAAAGTCTTCGCGAGCTTTGACGAAGCCGTCCGCGATATCCCCGACGGCGCCACCATCGGTTTCGGCGGCTTTGCCGTGGTCGGCATGCCGATCAATCTTTTTGCGGCGCTTTCCCGCCAGGGAGCAAAAAACCTGACCTGCGTTTCGAATACGACGCGCGGCGGCGCCACTTTGCCCGAAAGCGCGCCCGATATGGGCTGGCTTATCAAAGGGGGGCAGGTCAAAAAGGTGATCGTTTCCTTTACCGCCCCGACCCGCGCCTCGCAAAAGCTCGTCTTTACCGAATACTACGAAAAGGGCCTGATCGAGGCCGAGCTCATCCCGCAAGGCACTCTCGCCGAAAGAATGAGGGCCGCGGGCTGCGGGATACCCGCGTTCTACACTCCCGCCGGGGTCGGAACCGAACTCGCCGAAGGGCGCGAAACGCGCAGCTTCGGCGGGCGCGAATACCTTCTCGAAACTGCCTTGCCTCTCGATTACGCCTTTATCCGCGCCTATCAGGCGGACGCCTTCGGCAATCTGC